>JAILRW010000009.1 GCA_024698005.1 Sphaerochaetaceae bacterium
TACTAGTATCAGGAGAAGTGTCGAAAGTCTTAAGAATGCGGAGGGTGTTGATATGACTAGCGAATACGAAGCAATTATTCAGAAAGAAATTGATTACCATGCCAACGAAGCACGCAAGAGAGGCATGGAGGAAGGTAGAGCAGAAGGCAGAGCTGAAGGAATGGCTGAGGCAAAAGTGGAGACTTCAAAGGAAATTGCAGCAAATATGAAAAAGCAGAGCATTCCTTTTGAAACCATATCCATATGCACAGGTCTTTCTGTAAATGAAATAGCTTTTCTTTGATAGAATGTCCTAAAAGATTCAATGGCAGATAATCGCTTGTACTATTCAATTACAAGCGATTTTTATCAATAATTTATATTTCCATTCATAATTTTTGGTCTCTATTTCAAGTTTGATAAGAACGACTATTGCAAGAGCAATCTTAGGCTAATCATAGTTTTGCAGTAGATAAACCTTAGGATTTTAAGATAGGACAGAGGAATATCAGGCTACAATCTTTCTGATCCATACCCCTTTCTTTATAAGGTAGAGACCGAGTGTGCACTTGATGAAATCTCCCATCTGCACTGCGATGAAGATTCCTACAACGCTGAAGGAAGTAAATCGACTGACAGTAAATGCGATCGGCACAGAGCAGAACCAGAGAAATACACTATCAAAGATAATTGTTATCCAGATCTGTCCTCCTGAGCGAAGCGTATAGTATGTAGAGTTCTTGAGCGCAAATAGAGGTAGGAAGAAAGATTGTGCAATGATTAGGTGAGATGCAGTTGTTCTTGCGATATCATTAGTGTTGTACAGGAGTGGGAATACATAAGATAGAGATAGCATTATGACTCCTAAAGAAGCTCCCACTAGCATAGCAAATACTATTATCTTTCTATCTGTATCCTTTGCATCCTCAAACCTTTCAGCACCAAGAAGCCTTCCAATTATGATGCCAACAGAGTTTCCGATTGCAAGGAGGGATACATTGAAGACGTTTAGAAGCGTACTGAAAATGTTATAGCCTGCAACTGCATTGAGACCACGAGTGGAATAGCACTGAACTAGAAATGTCATTCCAGTTGCCCATAGGGTTTCATTCATGAGCAGAGGAATTGCTGCCTTGGTAATCTTTCTGGCAAGCTCTGAAGGAAGCGTTAGTTTTCTATAAAGCCCCTTGGTGAATTCCATTGTTCTGTGAGTCCAAATTATTACAATAGCAGCCTCAATATATCTGCTGACTGTAGTTGCTATCGCAGCACCTCTTACTCCAAGTCTTGGTAAGCCAAAGTGTCCGAAGATAAGCAGATAGTTGAGAACAAGGTTTGTGACAATTGCAGTAAGTCCTGCCTTCATTGGAGTCACGGCTTCACCATTTTCTCTGGAAGTTGATGCATAAACTTGAGAAAGCATGAATGCAGGAAATCCAAGAAGCATCAAATTCAAATAGCTTCTTCCTTCCTGGAGGGCAAAGTCCACATTTCCTCCATCACTCGATCCCTTCAGGAACAGTCCAATCAGATAATCCCCTTTGTAGAGGCAGAGAATTGAGCACAGGATGGTTATGAGAGAACCAGTAATGAGCTTGTAACGAACAGTGTTCCTTACCCCGTTCCAGTCTTCTTTTCCTACATATTGGGCGGTAAAGATTCCAGCTCCTGACACGCAGCCAAATATACAAATGTTGAAGATGAAGACAAGCTGGTTTGCAATAGAAACACCACTCATTGCCTCTGTGCCAAGGCGACCTACCATGATGTTATCAAGTAAGTTTACAAAGTTTGTAAATCCATTCTGGATTGCAATTGGAAGAGCGATGGTCAGTACCATCATATAGAAGTCTCTATTTCCAAATAGCTTGTTTTTCTTTCCCATAGCTTGATTCTAGCTATTCAACTGAAATGATTAAAGTACGATAACTGATACTTAATTCCTTACTTTGTCTATTTAAATAATATGAGCTGCCAGTTATGTGTAGGCAGCCCATGTAGTATTTCAAGGTTGTATCAGTGTTTATTCACTATAATTCTGGATTTCCCAGTTTTCAGGAACACCACTGTAATCAGATTGTACTGCCCAACCTTCCATAGCTGAGCTCTTATAGAAGTATCCTGAAGCGGCAACTTCACTTATCCAATAACTTGTAGAATTTGATGCAGATATATTTGTAGCAAGGCATGTTATTTCAGCAAGGCTTGTACAGCCTAAGAACATTGAGCTGTAACAAGACTCTACAAGTACTTCGGCTGGGAGGACTGGGGATTTTGTAAGGCTTGTACAGCCACTGAACATGCTTTCATAGCAGTATGCTGTTAATTCTGTTGCCGGAAGCTCAGGAGCTTTTGTAAGTGATGTACAGTAAGCAAACATGGCTTCGTAGCAGTAACTAGTCAGTGTTGTTGCTGGGAGAACAAGATCTTTTGAGTCATGGTTTATCAGCATTGTATCACCGCAGAACAAGTAATTAAATGCGTTATCAAATGTCAGATCTGTTTTGGTTGCAAAATTAGTTGAATCTATTGTGCTCATTATGTTGCCGTAAACATAATGTTCTGCATCACAGGTTATGTTGAGAAAGTTATCGTTTTCTGTTCTATCTGAGTAGAGACAAACCTTTGTGCCTGCAGTTAGATTTTCTAGGTTACCTGTTACAGCTGTTTTTGTTGTTCCGTCATCTGTTGAGTAATACAGAGATTCTGATGGGAGTTGTTCGAAATGTATAGTTCCTGCATTCTTCAGTTCAATTGTGAGCGGAGTTGTATAAGGGTCGAATTCCTCTTCTGATGAGGAATCACAAGAAACAGCCAAGAAAGTTGCAAGCATCAAAAATAATGCTATTAACAGGAATTTGTTTTTCATCATTATTCCTGTTTTTGCATGGTATAAGACCGCAATGCTTGCGAAATATTACTCGCCATTGAACGATGTGGTCGAGTTTTTCGTTTTAACTCGTCAGAAAACTTCTTTCTCTGTTGGTATTGCCTTCATTGCACCACTTCTAGAGACTGCAATTGAGGATGCCTTTGTAGCCTTCTTCAGGCTTTCACTAGCACTTAGTCCTTTTATTCTGGAAGCTAGGAAATAGCCGATGAAGGTGTCTCCTGCGCCTGTTGTGTCTACCACTTTCACAGGTAGTGCTTCTTCGTGGATCAATTCTTTATCGAGGTAGTATGAACCCTTTTCTCCTACAGTCAGGATTATTTCAGAGTTCGGATATTTCTCTTTGATCGCTGTGATAATCTTCTCGTAGTCATCACTCTTTATTCCTGCTAGGCCCTGACCTTCGATCTCGTTTACAACAAGGATTGATACCTTATCAACAGGAAGAGAAAGAATTGATGGATCAAAAGGAGCTGGGTTGAATAGTATCTTCATTCCAATGCTGTAGGCTTTGTTTATTATGTACTCTAGGTTGTTTATCTCATTCTGTACTCAAAAACTTCTCTAAAGGAGACTATCTAGTACTACAGAATGAGATAAACA
>JAILRW010000146.1 GCA_024698005.1 Sphaerochaetaceae bacterium
TACAAATAAGCTGTTTGGAGTATTTCCTCATCAGCTTCTGCATAAGAACTATGACAATCCACTCACTCGCGGTTTTGATGATAGATTCCTGGTTCCTCACTCTCGTTTCACAATGATAGATATTGAGGCAGTCAAGAGAAATTCAGAGTTGGAAATCCTGGATGAATCTTATTTTGCTGGTCCTCATATCATTGCAACCAAGAACAAGAGGCAGGTTTTCCTCAATGGCCACTGGGAGTATGATAGAGGCACCCTTATGAGAGAGTACAATAGGGATGTGGGGGTTTTGAAGGATGGTGCAGTGCCTCCATACAACTACTTTGTTTCTGATCGACCAGACTTTGGTGTAGAAGTGACCTGGAAGGCCCATGCAAACCTCTTCTATTCCAACTGGCTCAACTATGTATATCAGGAGACTCCTTACAATCTGGAGGATCTCACTGTCATCTAAAATACTCTCAGGGGAATTGGCATGTACAAATTGATTTTGACTGATGTCGATGGAACACTTATCCACTCTGACTGGACAATAGGAGAAAAGACCAAAGAGGCTCTGCAGAGGGCAGATAGGATGGGTCTTCGTGTTGTCATATCAACCGGTCGTTTTCTAAAGGGTGTTGATTTCCTCGGCACAGAGCTAGGGATCAAGCCTATATACTCCACCATAAACGGTGCGATGATAAAGGATGGAGAGGATTATCTCTTCGTCGATCCCATCTCAAGGGATGCCTATGAGAGAGCTGCCAGAGTTGCTCAAGGGAGTGTCCGATGCCTGATGGCTTTTGGTGAAAACCGCTACTGTATCAATTCAGATGATTATTTCTTTGACCTCCAGGCCCGCTTCTTCAATCTGGAGGGTATTCGCATGGATTTGACCGACTACGATGCAGTAGAGAAGGCTCTTGGCTCTCCTGTATTGAAGCTTCTTGTCAAGGATAAGGAGAGTGAGCCTGTTGATATAATGTTCAACAAGCTCAGTGAGAGTGGAATTGGAGATGTTGCAACTCTGGTAAAGAGTGGCACTTCAATTCTTGAAGTCCTCGCAAAAGGAACTAGCAAGGGTAAATCTGTAACAGTACTCTCTGAACATTTTGGTATCCCAAAAGAAGAGATAATTGCATTCGGTGACTTTGATAATGATATTGATATGCTGAAAGAGGCGGGGCTTGGTATCGGTATGGCCAATGGCTCGAAAGCTCTGCTTGAAGTTGCAGATTACATAACACTTTCAAATGATGAAGATGGGATAGCTACTGCACTTGAGAAATTCGTTTTTGAGGGCGATAGGAATGAATCGAATTGAGTCCTTCATAGAAACACATAGAGAAGAATGCATAGAGCTTCTAGAAACTCTTGGAAAGATTCCATCTCCAACAGGGATGGAGGACGAGAGGGCTGAATACATCCTTGATTTCTTTCACTCACACGGTTCAAAGAGTGCTTACATCGATGAAGCAAAGAATGTTGTCTGCCCTATAAATACTTCCTGTTATGAGAAGTTTACTCTCCTGATGGCTCACACAGATGTGGTTCAGAGTGATACAGAGCATTATCCAATGAGGAGAGAGGGCAATATCCTCTACGCTCCTGGAATCGGGGATGATACAGCAAACCTTGTGAATCTTCTCTTTGGTTACCTTTATCTTATGGAAAATCGAGATGAGCTAGATAGAGGGGTGATGGTTGTCGCTTCTTCCTCTGAGGAGGGGCTTGGAAATCTTAAGGGATGCAGAAATATATTTGATACCTACAAGGAGAGAATAGAAGCCTTCTATGCTTTCGACCTATACCTAGGTCTCTGCACCTCCACACCAGTGGGCTCTCACAGATATAGGCTCACAACAAGCTGTAAAGGTGGTCACTCCTACTGTGATTTCGGTAGGAGAAATGCAATTGTGGATATGGCCTATATAATAGAAAAGCTCAACCGTATCGAACTACCAGAAGAAGCTAGGACTACCTTCAATGTCGGTGTAATTGAAGGTGGAACCACCATTAATTCAATTCCACAGAATTGCTCTATCCTTTATGAGTACAGATCCTCTTCTGAAAAGTGCCTTTCGCATATGAAGAGCTGTTTTGAAAAGGTCATAGAAGAGGCCAAGAAAAACGGTATAAATGTTAATGTATCTCTGCTTGGAATTCGTCCAGGGATGGGCAATGTCGATACAGAAAAGCTTGAAGCCTTCACAGAAAAGAATATTGAGATAATCAAGAAGCACTTTTCAGGTGAGATTGATAGAGGTGAGTATTCAACTGATATGAATATTCCTCTCTCTCGTGGGGTAATTGCCAATACTATTGGAACTATAAGAGGTTCGGGTGCTCATACAAGAGAAGAGTGGGTGGACCTTGATTCAGTTGGACAGGGACTTGGAATTGTTCTAGATATAATGGAAACTTTTCTTAATCCTTGAAAGGTGACCTTCTTTTGTTTAAATTTTAAGAGATAGGAGATTAGAAAATGTCCAGAGCTGACCAGATATTCATTGAGAATGTAAAGGATATTCTTGCAAACGGTTTTTCAGATGAAAACCTTGAGGTTAGACCTCATTGGGCCGATGGTACACCTGCCCATACCATCAAGAAGTTCGGTATAGTAAACCGTTATAACCTCAAGGAAGAGTTCCCTATCCTCACAATTAGAAAGACTTTCATGAAGTCCAGTATCGATGAGCTATTGTGGATCTGGCAGAAAAAGTCAAACAGAGTCGCTGAGCTTGGCTCTCATGTCTGGGATTCCTGGGTGGATGAGAATGGAACCATTGGTAAGGCCTATGGTTATCAGCTTGGAATCAAGCACCAGTACAAGGAAGGTATGTTCGACCAGGTAGATAGAGTGCTTTATGACCTCAAGCACAATCCACAGTCCAGAAGAATCCTTACAAACATCTATAATTTTGAAGATCTTCATGAGATGATGCTCTATCCATGTGCTTACTCTATGACATTCAATGTCTCTGGTAGAACCTTGAATGGCATTCTCAATCAGAGAAGCCAGGATATGCTAACTGCCAACAACTGGAATGTAGTTCAGTATGCAATCCTTCTTTATATGATGGCTCAGGTATCTGACCTGGAGGTTGGTGAATTTGTCCATGTAATTGCAGATGCACACATCTATGACAGACATATTCCTGTAGTCAAGGAGATCATCGAAAATGAGCAGTATCCTGCTCCTAAGCTTTTGATGAACAAGGATATCAAGGACTTCTATGCCTTCACTAAGGATGACTTCAAGTTGGAGGGCTATACCTACAATAAAAAGAAGTATGATATTCCAGTAGCTATCTGATTGGAGAAAAGAATGCAGGCAATCCTACACTGTGATAATAAATGGGGTATCGGTAAAAATGGTACCCTGATGTTCTCAATCCCCAAGGATATGAAATTCTTCCGTGCGACAACTCTTAACAAGGTAGTTGTCATGGGAGCTCGCACTCTCGATTCTTTTCCAAATGGGAAGCCTCTTAAAAAGCGAGTGAACATAGTTCTTTCTACAACCATCGACCAGAAGAGAGCTCAAGAAGATGATTTCATTCTTGTAAGAAGTATGGAAGATTTGTTTGCTGAGATAAGAAAGTACAAAGAGGATGAAGTGTTTGTAATAGGGGGAGCAAAGCTATATAAGGCACTGCTTCCATATACAAGCAAGGTACTTGTTACAAAGGTAGATGCCGATGGTGGTGCAGATACCTTCTTTACAAACCTTGATCTGGATGGGTCTTGGAAGCTGACAGAAGAGAGTGAAGCAGAGGAGGATAATGGTTACACCATCCGCTTCTGCACTTATGAAAATCAGAATCTAAAAAGCTTCTAGAGAAAGAAAGAGCCCCGGAAATTCCGAGGCTCTGATTTTCTTAGTTCTTTTCAAAGAAGTCCGAAAGGAAGTCATCCATCTTGTAGATGCCACTCTTTTGCTTTACAAGCCAAGCGGCAGCTCTTACTGCACCGTTAGCAAAACCTTCTCTGGTCCTTGCTGAGTGCTGGATTGTTACTGTGTCTTCGAATGTATCGAATGTGATTGTATGAATACCTGGAACCTCTCCAACTCTCTGGCTTGTCAGTGATATTTCCTCTGGCTTTGCGATAGGGTCAGTAGTGTAGCCACTCTTTCTGTCCATCTCATCTACTAGGATGTTTGCAAGCATTATGCCTGTTCCTGAAGGGGAATCGAGCTTGTGGACATGGTGCACCTCGTTAATTGCTACATCGTAGTTATCGAGCTTGTTGAATAACTGACCCGCTCTCCTGACAATTTCCATGGTAACAGCAACACCGAGTGAGAAATTTCCAGACCAGAAGAGTTTTGCATTTGTTCCTTCTGCTTTTTCCTTTACTGCATCGAGCTTGTCATACCATCCAGTTGTACCAATAACTGCAGGGATCTCATTCTCAATGTAGAAATTGATGTTGTCAATAATGGTTTTAGGGGATGAGAAGTCGATAAGACAGTCAAAGGATGATTTATCAATTTCTCCAACAGTTTTAGCTGTGACTCTTTTATCTGGTGAAAAAGGATCGACGATAGTGGTAACAGTGTGTCCTGCATTCTCTGCAGCTCTGTGGATCATATTACCCATCTTTCCGTAGCCAACAATTGCGATTCTCATATTCTTTCTCCTTATAAGATTTTTGATAGGAAATCTCTTAGCCTTGGGTTCTTAGGATTGCTGAAAATTTCATCAGGAGTACCATCCTCAGCAATAACACCATTGTCCAGGAAGATTACACGAGATGCAACCTCTCTGGCAAAGCCCATCTCATGAGTGACACAGGCCATTGTCATACCAGTCTTTGCCAACTTCTTCATAAGCTCAAGAACTTCTCCGACCATCTCTGGGTCGAGTGCTGAGGTTGGTTCGTCGAAGAGGATGATTTCAGGATCCATCATGAGTGCCCTCGCAATTGCAACACGCTGTTTCTGGCCACCAGAGAGCTCTTCAGGATAGTGGTTGTATTTATCACCAAGTCCCATTCTTTTAAGCATCTCTTTTGCCTTGTTTTCAGCTTCTTCTTTTGGCATCTTCTTGAGTTTTTCAGGTCCAATTGTCAGATTCTTCAGAACTGTTAGGTGAGGAAAGAGGTTGAAATGCTGGAATACCATTGACATTTTCTCTCTGGCCTTATCGATGTTGCAGTCTGGATCTGTAAGCTCTGTAGAGTTGAGGAATACCTTACCATCAGTAGGTATTTCGAGCATATTCATACACCTCAGGAATGTTGATTTACCACAGCCTGATGGTCCAAGGATTACAACAACCTCTCCCTTATTTATCTCAGTTGTTATCCCCTTAATTACATGATTTTCACCAAATGACTTATGGAGATTCTCAATTTTGATTACTGCATTGTTTTCCATACTCTTCCTCCTAGTGTGAGCTTGTCTTGAGCTTCTTTTCCATCATGGATACACCCTTGGAAAGGAAGATAACGATAACAAGATAGATTGCAGCAACTGCAACAAGTGGGATGAAAGCTTCATAGGTTCTACTTCTGATGAAGTCACCAGCACGAGTGAGATCCATGATGCCGATGTAACCAGAAATTGAGGTTTCCTTGATAAGGACGATGAATTCGTTACCAAGGGCTGGAAGTACATTCCTGATAGCCTGTGGCAGTATGAAATACCAGAGAGTCTTGCCGTAGGAGAATCCCAAGCTTCTTCCTGCTTCAAACTGTCCTTTGTCTATACTCATGATACCAGAACGCATTATCTCGGCAACATAAGCTGCGGAGTTGAGGCCAAAAGCGATGCCTGCAACAAGCACTTTATTGACGTTTGATGAAGCAAAGATGACGTAGTAGATTATCAAGAGCTGGATTACAGCAGGGGTTCCTCTGATTATTGTGAGGTAGCACTTCAGGATTGCATTCATGATCTTGTACTCGCCAGTCATATCAGCAGTAGTTCTACCAAAAGCGATCAAGCTTCCAAGTACAATACCGATAAAAGATGCGATGATTGCAATGATGATTGTGGTTACTAGGCCATTTAACAGGAAGGACCATCTATTTTCTTCAAGGAAGTTCTGCACGAGTTTGTCCTTGAAGCTCATATCCCCTTCGTTATTGCCATTTCTGACAAGGATTGAAAGTCCGCCTTCACGAGCATATACATCAGTAAAATCGATATTCTTGAGTCTGTCTTCAGTTACAGTCATACCTGCAATACCGATATCGGCCTTGCCTGACTGAACAGCAGTGATAATTGCATCGAACTCGATATCATTCATTTCAAGCTCATAGCCCATGTGGTCACAGATTGCCTGTGCTATATCGATATCAAAGCCGACGATCTTACCATTTTCAATGTATTCATATGGCTCGAAGGTTGCGTTTGTAACTGCAATAAGTGTGCCATTGGATCTGTCAACATCCTGCTTTACATATGGATTTAACCCTTTGTCCTCTCCAAAGTAGTTATCTCTAATGCTCTGATATGTTCCATCTTCTCTCATGAGAGCAAGAGCTCTGTTGATCTTGTCCTTCAAAATTGGATTGTTCTTTGAGATTGCAATTGCCATCTCTTCAACTGGATAGTTGGACTCCATGATGGAAACGCCAGGGTTTGCATCAGCAAATGCACCTGCTGTCATGCTGTCAACAAGGACACAGTCGAGCTGATCTTTCATCATTGCCTGGATTGCGTCTGCAGTCTTTGAGAATCGGACTACTGTGGCGCCGTTCTTTTCTTCCTCTGAGGCGATGAGGTCACTTGTTGTTCCAAGCTGTACACCAATTCTGGCTCTAGAAATATCTTCTGGGCCTTCCAGGAATGATGCAGCTACTGGTTTCTCTCTGTTTGCAACAAAGAATGATGCAATCAAGAGCACTATGACTAATAGAAAAACATACTCTATAAGTTTCTTATTTTTCTTCTTCATGGATTATCCCTTTTTGTCTTTTTTCGACAAATAAAATACTCCATCTTTTTTACTATCTATGTCCACATTGTAGAAAGATTTTCATTCAGTTTTTTTCTTCTAGAACAATAATTTGTAATGCAAAAACCAGATAAGTAGTTACCTAATAGGAACTATTTTGGCCAATAGACTAGCCGAGCATTGAATAAATTGTTATCTTTGCTCTGAAAATAAAGAGGTTAATCATGGCTAGAAAAGAAAAAACACCAATTACTCTTCTCTGTGGATATCTTGGAGCTGGTAAGACCACACTTCTCAATAGGGTTCTCAATAACCAGCAGGGATACAGGGTTGCTGTAATTGTCAATGATATCGGCGAAGTCAACGTAGATGCATCCCTTATCAAGGAGGGAGCTCACATAACAGATACAAGTGACATCGTTCCTCTTACCAACGGTTGTATCTGCTGTACGCTAAAGAGTGAGATGGCATCCAACATCGAGAAGATGATAAAGAGTGGCAAGTATGACTACATCCTGATCGAGGCATCAGGTGTATGTGAACCAATGCCAATTGCACAGGAGCTTGAACTTATCAAGAATGGTCGCCTTGACAACGTCGTAGGCGTTGTTGATGCAGCTAGACTTGTAGATGAGTTTGCAGGTGGCGATAAGCTCCTTAAGAAGGATGAGATTGGAGAGGAGGATATTGAAAGTCTTCTTGTCCAGCAGATCGAGTTCTGTTCAACACTCATCATCAACAAGGTAGACCTTGTAAGTGAGGATGAACTCAAGAAGGTCAGAAAGGTTGTTGATGCACTTCATCCAGGTGCAAAGGTAATCGAGACAAGTCAGGGCAATGTACCTGTAGAAGATATTCTTGCAACTGGCTCATTCGACTTTGAAGCTGTTTATGCTAGCGCAGGCTGGTGCAAGCTCCTTGAAGAAGGTGAGGTTGGTCATGACGAGGATGAGGATGAACATGAACATCACCATCATGACCATGAAGAGGAAGAGCATCATCATGACCATGATGAAGATGAACACCATCATCACCACCATGACCACGATGAGGAGGAGCATCATCACGAGCACGATGAGGATGAACACGAACATCATCACCATGATGAGGATGAGCATGGCCATCACCACCACCATCATCACGAGCATCGCCATGAAGGTGAGAGCGAGGATGAGTATGGTATTGGTACTTTTGTCTATTACAGAAGAAAGCCATTCAATAGAAATAGACTTGCTGCATACGTAAAGACCTGGCCAAGATCAATTATCCGTTCCAAGGGCCTTGTCTGGTTCGGTGACGAGAATGATCTTGCATATGTTCTTGAGTCCTCTGGTAGACAGCTTCTCTGTGGATGCTATGGCCAGTGGATTGCAGCAGCTCCAAAGGGTGAGAGGGAGAAGATTCTAAGAGAGAACCCTCAGATCAGAGAGGAGTGGGATGAGAATGTCGGTGATAGAATGATCAAGTTCTGTATCATCGGCCAGAATCTTGACAAGAAGAAGCTCACAGAAGAACTTGATGCATGTCTTGAGAAGTAAGCTTTTAATACTTTGATATTTGACCCGAGAGTTGTCTCATAGGCTCTCGGGTTATTTTTTACATCATGATTTCTTGGTATCATCCTCAAATGAACATAAGAAATAATAGTGTTGTGAAGTAGAGGGATATAGTAATTGTCTTTGTCCTTGTTTTATTTATAAGATTTTTCTGTCGGAGGGACTAAATAGATGAATGAGTTTCAGTTGAAGTATGGCTGTAATCCAAACCAGAAGCCTGCAAGGATATATATGAAGGATGGTGGGAATCTTCCTGTTGAGATCCTATCAGGACGACCAGGCTACATCAATTTTCTGGATGCTATGAACTCATGGCAGCTTGTCAAGGAAATTAAGGCAGCAACCGGAATGTGTGCAGCTACTTCCTTCAAGCATGTAAGTCCAACAAGCGCAGCTGTTGGTAGAAAGCTCTCTGATAAGTTGAAGAAGGCTTGTTTCGTTTCCGATATTAAGGGTCTTGATGACTCTCCACTTGCTTGTGCATATGCACGTGCAAGAGGAACAGACAGAATGTCATCCTTTGGTGATTGGATTGCGCTTTCCGATGTATGTGATGAGACAACTGCCAAGATTATCAAGAGAGAGGTTTCTGATGGTGTAATTGCACCAGGCTATACTCCTGAAGCTCTGGAGATTCTCAAGACAAAGAAGAAGGGAGCTTATAATATTGTCAAGATCGATCCCGATTACGTACCAGCCCCAATTGAGCATAAGGATGTGTTTGGAGTTACATTTGAACAGGGTAGAAATGAATTCAAGATAGATGAAAAGCTCTTGGAGAATATTGTAAGTGATAACAAGGAAATACCTTCTGATAAGAAGATTGACCTGATCATCGCTCTTATCACACTCAAATACACCCAGTCAAATTCTGTCTGTTTTGCTTATGATGGACAGGCAATTGGTGTAGGTGCAGGGCAACAGTCAAGAATTCACTGCACAAGATTGGCAGGAAGCAAGGCTGATACCTGGTTCTTGCGCCAGAGTGACAAGGTCCTGTCTCTTCCATTCAAGAAAGAGCTTGGTAGAGCTGAAAGGGACAATGTAATTGATAGCTACATAAATCAGAATGAAGAGGATGTAACAGAAGAAGGAATCTGGCAGAAGTATTTCTCTTCTCGACCTGAAGCTTTTACATCTGAAGAGAAGAAGTACTATCTTTCAACAATTTCTGGAGTTTCCTGTGCTTCTGATGCATTCTTCCCATTCTCTGATAATATTGAAAGAGCATACCGTTCTGGCTCATCATACATTGTAGAGCCAGGTGGCTCTGTAAGAGATGATGCAGTAATTGACTGCTGCAACAAATATGGAATTGTTCTGGCCTTTACTGGTATGAGACTTTTCCACCATTGATATAGGAGAAATGTATGGATAGATATTTGATGGATTTTGATGACTTCATGGGAGAGAAGGTTTTAATTACTTCCTTCTCAAGTGCTGTCATGGTTGGAACTCTCGTGGACTACACTGATGATTACATCGAACTTGATGTTGAGGGAGAGGTCGTTGAGATTCCAATTGAGCCAATAAGAAATATTAGAATAATTGAGTAAAAAAAGCGGGGTTGTTTGATGAACAACCCCGTTTGCTTCTTAGTGATTAAGATATAGAAGCGTTTTCAGATCCATCACAAGAGAGACCTTCTCGCCGTCAGTGAATATCTTCATATCTGGTTTATGTGGCACATTTGCATTGATTATTGTGTCACCAAGCTTCAATTCATATTCAACGTGATTGCCAACGAAGAGTGAGTTGACAACTGTAGCAGGGATATCACCATCGGTGTAATCCTCGATTATGATATTCTCTGGTCTGGCAACAAGAATTGCCTCATCGTCAACCTTGAACTCCTGTGCTGTCTTGGCTGTGATTTCATTTCCTGTTGGCAATGTTGCGGTGATTTCTCCTTTTCCTATGCTCTTTACTTTGCATTTGATGATGTTTGCCTGTCCAATGAAGTCTGCAACGAAAGCAGAGTTAGGATTACTGTAGACCTCTCTAGGAGAACCAATCTGCTCGACCTTTCCTCTGCTCATGACAACGATTCTATCTGAAACAGTCAAAGCCTCAGCCTGATCATGAGTTACATAGAGGCAGGTGATTCCAAGCTTCTTTTGAAGCTTCCTGATTTCAGTTCTCATGTGGATCCTGAGCTTTGCATCGAGGTTGGAAAGTGGTTCATCCATCAATAGCAGTGCTGGGTCCATTACGATTACTCTGGCAAGTGCAACTCTTTGCTGCTCACCACCAGAAAGCTCATTTGGATACTTGTTCTCTGTTCCAGAAAGGCCAACAAGAGAAAGTGCGTTCTTTACCTTTTCTGAGAAATCCTTCTCTCCTCTAGCCTTGAGGCCATAGGCAACATTGTTGTAGATGGTCATGTGAGGAAAGAGAGCATAGTTCTGGAATACAAAACCAATACCTCTCTGGTTTACAGGGACGTTGGTCATATCCTTTCCTGCAAAGGTGATTGTACCCTCTGAAGGTATTTCAAAGCCTGCGACCATTCTGAGTGTTGTGGTCTTGCCACAACCAGAAGGTCCAAGGAAGGTGACTAACTCTCCCTTCTGGACTTCTATATTGGTGTTGTCAACAGCCTTAAGCTGTACATTATCTTTTACAAATATTTTGGTGACATTTTTTAATGAAAGAGCAATTTCACTCATAGTTGCCTCCTATCTTGAAGCCTTGTGGCTGAACTGGGATGTATAGAGACTCATTGCAAGTGCAATGAGTGCATCGGCAATGAAGACTAATATGATCAGGACAATTGAGAAGGCACAGGCCTGTGCGAACTGAAGTTCAGTCATACTCTCAAGAATTCTGGTCGTCAGCAGTGTCCATCTAGCTGATACAAGGAAGATTGTTGCACTGATTGCAGTCATACAGTGGATGAAAAGGTATCTCATACCTGTAAGTATTGCTGGAACGATCAATGGTACAGTTACATGTGTAAAGGTGTATACAGAACCAGCACCAAGCGAAGCTGAAGCTTCTTCAAGCGATGGATCGATCTGCTGCAAGGATGCCATTACTGATCTAATTCCTGTTGCATAATATCTGAAGACATAGGCTGCTACCAGGATTGTCATCGTACCTGTAAGAAGAATTGGCTTCTTGTTGAATGCAACGATGTAAGCAATACCTACAACTGTACCAGGAAGTGCATAGTTGAGTAGTGCGGAGAAATCGAGAAGTCGCTTGAAAGGGAAATCCTTTCTCTGAACTATGTATCCAATTACAACACCCAGAAGGCCACCTGTGATTGTTGATACTGCTGCAATCTTCAAAGTGTCGGAAATAGCCTTTCGTCCTCGTTTGAAGACATACGCATAGTGGTCAAAGGTGATTGCTTCGTTAACACCCCAGATCTTTACTAGGGAGCCCTTAAGGATGATCCAGTAGAGGTAGATTACCAGGAGAAGCACAACGCCACATACCACATAGCAGAGAGCCTTCAAGGCTTTTGGAAGAGGGCTGAATATGGATTGATGGCCACTCTTGCCAGATACAGTTACGTAGCTCTTTCTTCCTACCATGAGCTGCTGGAACAAGAATACGAGCATTGCTGGAATGATAAGAAGGAACGAAAGGGCAGAGCCACCATTTACATCGAACTTGCCTGTAATTACAAGGTATGCCTCAGTTGGCAATGTTGGGAACTGATGACCTCCCAAAATCTGAGGAGTAGCAAAATCTGCAAGAGATGATCCAAAGAGTAGCAACAGAGAATTTGCAATTGCTGGGATACTGAGTGGAAGTGTAATTGTTCTGAAGATCCTTCCATTCTTTGCTCCGAGTGAGCAGGCTGCATCATCCAAGCTGGAGCTCATGGTATTTAGAATGGCCGATACGACCATGTAGGATACTGGGAAATAGGTCAGGGTTTCTGCAATCCAGGTTCCAAAAAACCCATAGATACTGAAATTCTCGATATGCAGAAGTTTAAGTATTGTTCCGTTTGGACCCAGAGCCATTGTCAAAGAAATTGAGGAAGTAAATGGCGGGGAAATCAAAGGAAGCAAGGTGACAGCATTTATCAAAAGCTTTAGAGGTGTTGG
>JAILRW010000007.1 GCA_024698005.1 Sphaerochaetaceae bacterium
CTATTCTTTTCATTTTTCTCCTCTGTGAAAATGAGTAGATTTACATAAAAAATTTCAGAGTAGTGAAATACTACTCTGTAATTTAAAAATGATTATAACACAGTAAAGGTAGATTTAAATGGATTAAAAATTACCTAAAGCAAGATTTGCGTTGTAATTGACCCAGTATTCATTATTTTCCTCATCATATGCAAAGTATTCCTTGTAATCATTCATGATGAGGTTGCCCATACGAGCAAGACCTGCATTGAGGTGGACAGAAAGGATAGGGACAATATCTTTCTTGTTATTACGCTTGATTGCATCAATGAGTTTTTCGTGGTCCTTGACGATGTTTATATACCCTTTGGTTCCCACGAAGTCGAGCATTCTGAATCTTTCATAGTTGATGTCTGACTGGATCATGGACCAGATATTTGAGCACTTCATTCTATCAAACCAGAATTGGTGCATTTCGCTATCCAGGCGGAAGAACTCCTTTTCATCAACTACATCAGCTTGATAGATAAGCTTCTGAAGGCGAACGATATGTTCAAGCTTTTCGATATCGATTGCTGAAGGATTTGTACTGATGAAATCTCTGATAGTCCAGGTTTCTACAGCAGTTCTGAGGTGGATCATCTGATGGACAGCAGAGAGAGAAATGAGGGAAACAGTTGCTCCCTTATATGGAACGACTTCCAGAAGACCAATATCCTGCAGCCTCTGGAAGACGGTCCTGATAGGTGGACGCGTGACAGAGAATCTTTCACACATGTCTGACTCTTCAAGCTTTTCACCTGGCTTAATCTTGAGCGAGATGATTTCTTTCTTGAGGGTTTCGTAGATGTTTGTGCTGTTCTCTGCCATGCTTATTCCTTAATTGTTGAAACTATTTTCCTTTTTTATCTTACCTTGTTGACTTCGTCAACTGTTGCTTTGAGGTTCTGATTGAGATGGTACATATCATTGCCCAAAATCAACATATTATAGCCCTTTGCTATTGCAGCCTTGAGGTCTTCTTCCTTGGATGGAACAACTGGTCCCATGATTCCGATACCTCTCTTGCCACACTCTTCAGCAAGGCGCTTGAAGCCATAGTCTACTCTGTCGTCTGTGATCTTGTAGCCAACCTGAGCTCCAACGGAGAGTGCATAGTCTACAGGACCAAAGTTGACAGCATCGATTCCCTCAACAGAGAGGATATCTTCGATGTTGTCTGTGAACTCGAAGTCCTCATCCATTGGGATGATCATAGTGTCTTCGTTGCTCTTCTTTGTATATTCACTCCAGGAGAAGCCATTTACACCGAAGTTTGCAGCTCTGACGTTGCTCTCGCCACCTCTTCTTCCCATTGGTGGGAACTTAGCGTTCTTGATGATAGCTTCTACATCTGCTCTTGTGCGACAGTGTGGAACAACTACACCTTCAGCACCCATCTCGAGGATCTGACGAATCTCAGAGTCATGGACACCTGAAACACGTACGAGAGGGGAGACGTTAGCATGCTTTGCAGCAAGGATGAGGCGTTCGATATTTGTAAGGCCATCGATTGTAGCGTGCTCAAGATCGAGGTAGACAAAGTCATAACCCCAGTTACCAATACACTCGACAACAGATGCAACACCTGTGTAGCAGGTGATACCAAACACAGGACCTTTCTTTAATTTTTCTTTTAATGTCATTTCTTAGCTCCTTAACTTATAACAGCAGTGATGGAATGAAGTTGGAAACTGCTGGGATGAATGTGACCAGAAGAAGGACACAAAGGTTACAGATGAGGAACGGAGCAGATGCCTTGAAGACACTGACGATCGACATACCACTAATCTTAGAACCAACGTTAAGACACATACCTACAGGAGGTGTTACAAGACCAATTGCGAGGCCTACGACCAGGATCATACCGAAGGTGATGTCGGTCATACCGAGCTGGGTCATGACTGGCAACAGGATTGGTGCGATCAAAAGGATACATGGAACAACGTCAAGGAATGTACCAAGGATAAGTACGAGAACATCGAAGAGAAGGAAGATGACCCATACAGGAATGTTGGAATTGAGGATTGCATTAGCAATTGCAAGTGGAACCTGCTTGATTGCCAGGATGTATGTGAATACATTTGTGAAT
>JAILRW010000040.1 GCA_024698005.1 Sphaerochaetaceae bacterium
GAAACACCTATTATTTCGATTGATGATGCTATGTGTAGAAAAGCCCTTGAAAAGGGGGCAAAGATTGCGGTACTTGCAACTGCACAGAGTGCACTTGAACCTGCAAAATGGAAGTTATCTCTATTTGCAAAGGAAAAGGAAGTCGATCTTACTCTTGAATCATTCTGCAATGGGGATGCAATTGCTGCCCTAAAAAAAGGAGATAGAGAGACACACGATAAACTCATTCTAGAAATGGCTAGAAAGGTCTCTCCTGATTGCGATGCAATTGTTCTTGCACAAGCCTCAATGGCCAAGATGAGAGATAGGGTTGAGAAGGAGAGTGGAATAGAAACTCTATCCTCTCCAGAGCTCTGCTATGAAGAGGTCAAGCAGTTTCTTGATATGTATACATTCTAAAGGTGTAAACCTTCTGGATAAGCGGAGTGCATTATGTGCTCATACATGAGGATTTTGCACTCCTGCTTTTTCCCTTCCTTCAAAAGACTCATGATCCTTCCGTGCTGATGTGTATAATCCTTGAGTTCCTGAAGGTATAGGTTCTGATTGATTCTCAGCTGCTGTATCTTGGTTTCAAGCCTTTGATACACGTTGTAGAGTGTAATGTTGTTCGATGCCTTGACAAGGGAAAGATGGAAAAGAGAATCCTGGACAAAAGACTCGGCTCTATCGTCGATATCGAGAGCATACTGACACTCTGCTGCATGACGCGCAAGCTCCTTCAAATTCTCTTCAATGCTCTCTGGAGTGATAAGGTCGATGGCAAGGCATTCAAGATCTATTCTTACTCTGGCAATATCTGATGCCTCTTTTTCGGAAATTGAAGAAACAACGGCATAGCAGCGGGGTTTGATGTCTACAAGTCCATATTCCCCAAGTCTGCGAACAGCCTCACGTATTGGAGTTCTTGAAACGCCGAATTGCTTCGCAAGGGACTCCTCTGGAATTTTCTCTCCTCCCTGCAGTTTTCCACTGAGTATTTGGTTCTTGAGAAGATTGTAGATTTCATCCGAAAGATTGTGTCCCTTTGTTTCCATGTTTTATTCACCTAATTCAATAATATTTTAATTATATTCAACAAGATAACACAAAAAAAGTCAAAATGAACTATTTTTGTATACTATTTTTAAGGCATATTGAGAAAATTGTTAATTAATTTTATTATTTAAGAGGTTTGTAAAATTAAGTATACAATTTTATTAAAAAAGGGCAAAAAATCTAAATATCACTCAATAAAGACAATATTTAACGATAAAATATATGTATATAAAATAAATATAATAAAGGATTTGACAGTCTTAATTGATTATGTTATTCATATTGTATACAATAATAAAAAAAGGAGGATTATATGACCGTTAAGGATTTGCTTGATAATCCAGAACGTAAGCTAGGTGCAAAGGAGCTTGCTGCTCTTGCTGCTGCTTTCCGTGTTGAATCCTGGGATATTCTACATCAGCGAGGTACTGGTCACTGGGGAGGTACTGCCAGTGCTATGGAATTGACAACCTGTCTATACTTCAATCGCTTGAACATAAAGACTGATGACCCAAAGTGGGCTGATAGGGATCGTTTCATTCTTTCCAAGGGGCATGCGTCCATGAATCTCTATACAGTGCTTGCTCACAGAGGTTTCTTCTCAGCTGACACTCTTCCTTCTTTCAGAAAGCTGGGTAGTAAGCTTCAGGGTCATCCAACAATGAATAAGGTCCCTGGTGTTGACCTCTCTACTGGAGCACTTGGACATGGACTTTCTGTTGGATTGGGTATGGCACTTGGCGCAAAACTGCTTGGCAAGGATTACTGGACCTATGTACTTACTGGTGAAGGTTGTCTTAATGAAGGAACTAGCTGGGAAGCAATCATGTGCGCAGCCAAGTACAAGCCAAAGAAGTTTGTTCTCATGGTCGACTACAACAAGGTTCAGCTTGATGGAACTGAGGATTCAATCATGCCTCTTGCTCCACTGAAAGAGAAGCTTACTGCTTTTGGATGGAATGTCTGCCCAGATAATCTAGATGGAAACAATACGGAAGACATCCTGAAGTCCTTTGACTGGATGGATAGTGATGATGTATGGCCAAAGGCTGTAATCTACGACACTGTGAAGGGCAAGGGGGTTTCCTTCACTGAGGGCAAGAACAGCTGGCATGGTGCAAAGATCGATGATGAAAGCTTTGAAAAGGGCATGCCTGAACTTAAGGCTGACCTTGTAGCAAAGGAGGCTAGAATATGAGCGTTGCAATGAGAGATGCCTTTGGAAATAGGCTTATGGAACTTGGTGCTGTAAACCCAGATCTTATTGTTCTCGATGCTGATGTATCTTCCTCAACAAAGAGTAAGCTTTTTGGAGCAAAGTACCCAGACAGATTCTTCAACGT
>JAILRW010000086.1 GCA_024698005.1 Sphaerochaetaceae bacterium
AAAAAAAGGAGAAGTACATGGAAATTCTGAAACCTGCCATGGCAGGAACACTTGAATCCAGTGACGCTCAGGTAACAGTCGAACCAGGTAATGGCAAGATTGAGTTCTCTCTCGAGAGCAGCGTCATGAACCAGTATGGAAGACAGATTCGTCAGACCGTACTTGAAACACTCGATCGTCTCGGCGTTACTAGTGCTAACGTCACAATGGTCGACAAGGGTGCTCTTGATTGTACTATCAAGGCAAGAGTCGAATGCGCAGTTATGAGAAGCTGTGGCAAGTCTGAAGCAGGTATACCCTGGGGAGGTATGATCAAATGATTCCAAGACCTAGACCAGAACGTTTCCGCCTTCGCAGAACAATGATGTTCATGAATGCACAGAAGCCAGGCCTCATCAAGGATGCTTACATCTACGGTGTTGATAGCATCATGCTTGACCTCGAGGACGCAGTTGCTGAGAACCAGAAGGATGCAGCTCGTTTCTCCCTTTACCACGCACTCAAGACAATTGACTACGGTGACACTGAAGTTATCGTAAGAATCAATGGCCTTGACACCCCACATTGGCAGGAGGATATCCGTGTCTGTGTTGCTGGTGGTGCTGATGGTATCCGTATTGCAAAGTGTGAAAGCGCTAAGGATGTATTGACTGTTGAAGCAGCAGTTGAGAAGGCAGAAGAGGAGTTTGGTGTTGAAAAGGGCCGCACACTTCTTATGGCAGCTCTTGAGAGCCCAAAGGGTATCCTCAATGCATACGAAATCTGTGCAGCTTCTGAGCGTATGTTCGGTGTTGCAATCTCCGGTGGTGATTTCAGAAAGTGTATGCAGACCACTCCTCAGAGAGATGGTATTGATATGGTAGTTGCTCGTGGTCAGATGCTCATCGCAGCTAGAGCTGCTGGAGTACAGTGCTTCGATACAGTATTTACCAACCTCGATGACCAGGAAGGCTTCGAAGCTGAAGTTCAGCAGAACAAGGCTATGGGCTTCGATGGTAAGAGCCTTATCAACCCTAAGCAGATCAGATATGTCCACGAAGTCTTTGCTCCAACTGAAAAGGAAGTCAGACAGGCTGAGAAGATCGTTAGCGCATTCAGAGAGAATGCAGCAAAGGGTCTTGGTGTATTCACTGTTGATGGCAAGATGATTGATATCGCATTCATTCCAGGCGCAGAACGCACACTTCGCCTTGCTAGAGCATGCGGCATGTATGAGGGGGATTTGGTATGATCAATAAAGTAGGTAGAGAAATTCCTGATTACTTGCTCAAGAACGGCAAGGAAGTCTATCAGGGCAAGAATTACATGGATGGCAAGTACATCCAGAAGGCTTCACCAAAGACAAGAAGATATGAGAAGCCACAGGAAAGCAAGATTGCTGAGTCTATCGTAAAGGCTCTCAAGGATTGCGGTGCTAAGAGTGGAATGACATTCAGCTTCCATCACCACCTCCGCGATGGAGACTTCGTTGTCAACATGGTAATGAAGGCTGCTATCGAAGAGCTCGGTCTTGACAACCTCACAATTGCAGCAACTTCCCTTGGTAGTGCTCACGACCCAATTGCTGATTACATTGAGCAGGGTAAGGTTGTAGGTATCCAGACCAGTGGTATCCGTGGAAGAATGGGTGAAGTTGTTTCAGCAGGTAAGCTCCCAACTCCAGCTATCATTCGTAGCCATGGTGGCAGACCAAGAGCAATCGAAGGTGGCGAAGTCCATATCGATATCGCATTCATCGCAGCTCCAACCAGTGACTGTGTAGGTAACTGCCGTGGTATCGGTGGCAAGTCCAACTGTGGTAGCCTCGGCTATGCAATGAGTGATGCAAAGTATGCTGACCACGTTGTTGTAATTACCGACTGTCTCGTTGACTTCCCTAACATGCCAGCAAGTGTTGAAGCAATCGATGTTGACGCTGTTGTCGTAGTAGACAGCATCGGTAACCCAAAGAAGATCGCTTCTGCAGCTGCTAGAATCTCTCAGAATCCAAGAGACCTCATGATGGCAGAGAATGTAGCTAAGGTCATCGCATCCACTCCATACTTCAAGGAAGGCTTCTCCTTCCAGACAGGTGTTGGTGGTCCATCCCTCGCTGCAAACCTCTTCCTCGAGAAGTACATGGATGAGAGAAATATCAAGATGGGTTGGGCTATCGGTGGTATCTGTGGACCAATGGTTGAACTTCTCAAGAAGGGCAAGGTTGGCAAGGTTATTGACGTACAGGACTTCGACCTTGATGCAGTTAACTCCATCAACCAGACTCCTAACCACTTCGAGATGAGTGCATCCCAGTATGCTAACCCAGCTAACAAGGGCGCATTTGTCAACAAGCTCGACTTCGTAGTACTCGCAGCTCTCGAGATCGATACAGGCTTCAACGTAAACGTACTTACCGGTTCTGACGGTGTTCTCCGTGGTGCTCCAGGCGGACATCCAGATACTGCTGCAGGTAGCAAGTGCTGTATCATCGTTACACCACTCGTAAGAGGAAGAATGGCAACTGTATGTGAGCATGTAGTTACCGTTACAACTCCTGGCGACTGTGTAGACGTTCTCGTAACTGATTACGGTATTGCAGTTAACCCACTCAGACAGGATCTTATCAAGTGTCTCGACGACGCTGGTATCAAGCATGTCACCATTGAAGAGCTGAAGGAAAAGGCTTACTCACTCGTAGGCAGACCTGATGACCTCGAATGGGAAGACAAGGTTGTAGCTGTTCTTGAAGCACGCGATGGTACAATCCTCGACGTTGTTCGCAAGATCAAGCCATTCCACGTCTGATTTCATAAATGACTATAATCCCTCCACCTTTTCATAGGAGGAGGGATTTTTCTTACAAAGGTGTCAAAAGCATGAGCTACTCCATAGAATCTATCTCCCCAAGCGACCGTCGTACCAATATTGAAATGGACAAGCTTTTAGAAGCTGAAGGTATTAGACGTGATGGCCATCTAGACTACAGCTGTGGTCTCTTTGACGACGATGGCGAGCTTGTTGCAACCGGAAGCAGCTTCGGTAATACTCTTCGCTGTCTCGCAGTTTCCTCTTCACACAGAGGTGAAGGTCTTATGAACCAGGTGGTAAGCCACCTTTCAGAAAGGCTCCTTAACAATGGATATTTCCACATCTTCCTCTATACAAAGGAGAAGAACTACAGAATCTTTGCAGACTTAGGATTCTATGAAATTGCCAGGGTAGAGGGGAAGCTTGTCTTCATGGAAAATAGAAGAGGAGGATTCGAACGATTCCTTTCTTCCCTTGGAGAAGTCAAGAAGGATAGTGCCTGCATAGTAATGAATGCAAACCCATTTACGCTTGGACACCGATACCTAATTGAAAAAGCTGCTAGTGAAAACAGCTTTGTACACCTCTTCCTCCTTTCAGAGGAAGCAGGACCAATTCCTTTTGCTGTAAGAAGAAAACTCGTACAGGAAGGAATTAAGGACCTTAAGAATGTAATTTATCACGAGTCAGGTCCTTATATGATAAGCAGTGCAACATTCCCAAGCTATTTCTTGGCAGATGGTGATACTGCAATAAAGGCCCATGCAGTTCTGGACCTTGCAATCTTCTCTAAGATTGCAAAGCATCTTGATATTCACTCACGCTACGCAGGAAGTGAAAAAACAAGCCATGTAACTGCTCTATACAACACTGTGATGGCTACTGAACTACCTCGTTATGGAATTAACTTTGTAGAGGTCGAGCGCCTTGCCAAGGAGGGAGAGACTGTCAGTGCAAGTACAGTAAGACAGGCTATCCACGATGATAAGCTTGATGAAGTAATAAACATGCTTCCAGAAAGCACAGCAAATTACTTCAAGAGCCCTGAGGCAGAGAGTGTGATCAGAGCGATAAAGGCCATGAAGGATCCAAGGCACTATTGATATGAAAGAAGTAATACTTGCTCAGGTCCTTGAAGCGAGAGAGAGAAGGGCTATGATACAAACCCGTCTGATAGAGAAGAACAACCTTCCCATCATCTCCTTCTCGATGAACATTCCAGGACCTGTAAAGACTTCTCCCTTGATTATGCGTGCCTTCAAGCATGGTCTTGATCGCCTTATAGAAGAGTGCGAGAAGGAAGGTATTAGACTTGTCGATAGGATCGATATCGATGAAGTTACAGGTCCTGAGCTCATCTCTTCTGTGAGATCAGATGCCAATGATATCAAGAAAATCTGTATCAAGATCGAAGAGGAGTCCAAACTTGGACGTCTCTTCGATATGGATATTATAGATACTGACAACAGTAAACTAGAAAGGGGAATAGAGCGTAGCTGCATTGTCTGTGGCAAGGAGGGGCGCTACTGTTCTTCTAGAAGAGTGCACACTGTATCCGAGCTACAGAATGCAGTAAGAAATGTAATGGTCTCTTTCTTTGTGCATGAAGATAAGAAGAGGGTAAGTGAGCTTGCTTCACTTGCACTTTTGAAGGAACTAGATACAACACCAAAACCTGGACTGGTAGACAGAAATAACAACGGAAGCCATAAAGATATGGATCCTTCTACCTTTGAAAAGAGCATCCGCTCCCTCTCTTCCTACTGGGAAGAAAGCTTTGTTCTAGGTAGTGAAACAGCTGCTCTATCGCCTGAAGAGACTTTCATTAAGCTTAGACCTCTTGGCATCGAAGCTGAACAGAGGATGTATGAAGCCACAGGGAATGTTAATACTCACAAGGGAGCGATATTCCTACTTGGTACAATTGCTGCAGCAATGGGCAGACTCTATGATGGAGTTTCAATTCCTAATGACATTGAGAGAATAATAACAGAGTGTGTTGCCATGAGCACTTCAAGCCTGCAAGCTGATTTTTCTTCAATGAGTGGAAAGACTGCAGGAGAAAGACTCTACCTTCAGTATGGCCTTACTGGGGCAAGAGGAGAGCTGCTAAGTGGTTTTGAGAGCGTAATTAAGCATTCTCTACCTGCTTTGAAGAGAGCTCTTTCAGAAGGCTTGGATAGAAATCTTGCTCAGGATATTGCTCTTCTTGAGTTAGTTGCACTGAAAAATGATACAAATATGGTATCGCGTGGAGGCATTGTGCTTGCAAGAGAGGCCGGAGATAGAGCAAGGGCTCTGATAGATGAAGATTCTGTAACAATTGAAAGCGTCAAGAAGTTGGATGAGTATTTCATTGAGCACAACCTCTCACCTGGTGGGTCGGCAGACCTTCTGGCTGTAACTATCTTCTTGGATTCTCTAGAAACAGAAGAGTAGATTGAATAGAGAAAAAAAGCTCCTCGATTATTCGTCGAGGAGCAAGTTTTGTTTTAGGTTGTATATAGGAAATTTATCTCTTGATGTCGTAATTCATGTTCATCAAATTCTTGATGACCTTTGCATCATCAGTGATGTTAGCATCTCCATGGATAGTGTGCTTGATTACAGAGGATGCAACTGCAAAGTTAAGAATATCCATTGGCTTATACTCGTGGAGCATTGCGTAGATGAGACCAGATGCGAAAGCATCACCACCACCAACACGGTCAAGAATTGTGAATGTGAAGGTTCTACTTTCGAAGGTGTGTCCTTCGTACCACATGAATGCCTTGAGGCTGTTCTCAGAGCCTGAGTGAGCATATCTTACGTGTCTTGCAATACACTTGATGTTAGGATATTTCTCGATAAAGTGATCAAATACTTCAGACTGCTGCTCATAGTTTGGCTGAAGAGGAATGCCATCCTTCCAGTCTCCCTTTGAGTGGTCATTGTCATCCTTCCAGAGGTGGTAAGGTTCAATACCGAAGAGGATGTCTACATATGGCAGACACTTTGTGCAGAAGTCTCTTGCTTCTTCCCAGGTCCAGAGAGCTGAACGGAAGTTTCCATCGAAGGAAACTGTGAGCCCAAGTTCCTTTGCTGCGATCATCATGTTGAGGACGAGCTCACTACAGGAAGGGGAGAGAGCTGGTGTGATGCCAGAAAGATGGAGCCAATCAAAACCGGAAAGCAGAGCTCTGAAATCATAGCCAGTGAAGTCGTACTCACTGAGAGCGGAATGCTTTCTATCGTAGGTTACCTTACTTGCTCTGATACCAAAACCAGTTTCAAGGAAGTAGGTGCCAAGGCGGTGGGTAGGAGTTTCCTCAGGTGTTGAGCGAATGACTGGTGTACAGTGAACATCACCTGATCTTAAAGAACGGATTGCACTCTTACCGATAGAGTTGTCAGGAACAACAGAGAAGAAGGTAGAGTCAACACCGAGAGAAGCAAGTGCCAGTGCAATATTTGCTTCACTTCCGCCGTAGGAAGCTTCGAATGAGGTTGCCATTCTGATCTTATTATAGCTAGGTGGTGTGAGACGAAGAAGAATTTCGCCCATTGTAATGAATTTCTTTCCCT
>JAILRW010000111.1 GCA_024698005.1 Sphaerochaetaceae bacterium
TGAGAATCCTCGGTTCCTACAACATTCTTTTCTTCATTATCGTTCATACGATGTTTCTCCTTTGACCTGATGCGGTCATCAATTAAAAGCTGAATACTACGCTCCAGCAGATCCATACATCTCTCCCTTAGAACATGTATGAAATCATTCTTGTTCCCTTGACCAATGCAGATGTCAGAAGCATTCATTGGGCAACCGTTAGCAGATTCTTATATACAGACAACTATTTTCTTTCGCTTCTCCTTTGCTCATGACGAGCACGAATATGATCAAATAGAAAACCACTGATAATCCTCAGTAATTTTGTAAATTTATCGGTAAGGAAAAAGACCGATGCATTAGAAAAACTAGTGCATCGGAAACATTCCCCTACTGACGGCATTTACATACCTAAAAAATTATCAAGGAGTCCTATTTATTTATTAGAAGGCAAGAAAGCAAATTATCCAGTGAGGGTTTTATATTTTTCGACTTATGAATAGAGTTGACTAAACATATGGAAATGGAAGTCCTCCAAATGTCTGAAAAAACCATATTATTGCCTTGATAATATCCAAAAATATAGAACCAAATACATAAATTAAATATAGCAAGAATAGTAAATATAGAAACTCAAATAAAATTCTCATATTGCCTCCTTATCACCACAAGCGCAAAACAAGCCAGGAAACAATCGAAAGACTTTCTGCACCAAAACTCCCACTTTTATGAACAGAACGCGCTAGAGCGAAAGGAAATGCCCCTGTAGGGCGAAGCAGAAAAGCTCCCACCCTACAGTAACAGCCCTGCGATGACTGTCTAGGCGATATCCTTCCCCTTGTCCAGCCCCTGGCCGGAGAGATATGCATCGATGAGCTCGAATGCGCTCCTTGCCCCTGCAGCATCATCGGCTATTCTGAAGAAAGCATTTGCTGAATCCACACCCCTGTTCTCGGAAAGGGCCTTGGAGAATGCATATGTATAGGCAGCCCCTGTCTTGAGCTCGGCCATGATTGCTTCATTGCTGATACGATCACTCCTCCTGCTGTTCGCAGGAACGAGATCATATATTCCATCTTCCGAAGAGAACTGCTTGATCGTTCGCCATCCTGCCTTCCTCTCAGTGATGATTCCCACTGCCTTGACATGCCTGCAGTGCTTGCCGAAGATGTTATGGCAATACACAGTTGTGTAGATATCATAGAGGTGCTCCTTCACAAAAGATGTCCCCTTCTCTGTGAGTTTGAATATCTTGATTTCTTTATTATCCTTGGTTTTATAATCGCAGTAATCGATATAGCTGTGGTCGCACTCTGTGAATACTACACCATAGTCATTGTATTCTGGCTTGCTAACAATCTTCTTGAAGCAGAGATACTTGAGTATGTCCTTAGCGGTGATACAAAAGGTCATTATGGGCTGTACCTGTTTCAATATCTGGTCATTTATGGAACGCTGATTCCCTGGAACCAGCTCGACGCAGGAGAGGACCTTCTTGACTAGCTCAAGATCACGCAGTGTCCTTTCGTTCCACTCAGGGATGTCAGCAGTGAGTCCATCGATGAACCTATGGGAAATATTGATGCTGTCTTTTAAGAAATTAGCCTTGGCGAGACCAACAAGGTTTGTCAGATTGTACCCAAGGCGAGTAGAAGGCAGAAAAAATGCCACACAGTGGGCTGTTGATTTTGATTTCTCTGCGAACAAATTGCAATATTTGTTGACAAGATCCCTATATAGGCTGTCAACAGATTCAGTATACATAGTGTACTCTACTTTATGCATATACTCTCCTTTCTCCCAATACCAGGGAGGCCAACCAGAAAGCAACCGGGCTTCTGCTATAACATAGGTGTTAATTCGTAAACTCCAATCCAGCATTCCCCAAATTCAATAGGGAAAAGTGGAAGAACTTCTTTTGGTGGCACATTTTTTGATAAAAGTCGCTTCTCTCACATCGTCAATGTCTGGATGCGAAAATATTTATTTCTGTATTCAGGGATGCTTAATATTAGATATCCATGCAGCCTACTGGCCACGCATGAACTCTAAACACTTCCTGATACCATCTTTCTTTATCTGATCTACTCTCTGCTTCGAGATTCCCAGTTCTCTACCTATCTCTGTCTGAGACTTCTTTTCACACCCAAAGACTCCATATACGCTCTTGAGTATATAGGACTGACGTTCATCCATACGCTCGAGGAACCCCTTCAATCTAGAGAGCTCGTCTTTGTATATTGCGATTTCCTCTACGTGTTCCTCTGCTTTCAATGTATCGATATACTTGATGTTATCTTTGCTGCTTCTCCTGTCTTCTAGACTATTCACATAATCCATGGCATTCAGCAGTCCTACAACTTCATCTCTATCAAGACCTGTTGTCTTCTGGATCTCGTCTACAGTTATCTTCACATCTCTTATCGTAATATCTCTAATAACCTTGAAATACTTTCTCTTTTTTTGAGGTACATGGCAGTTTGATACATTTGCCTTCTCTGCTTTGATCATGCAGTCTAACCAGTATGATGCATATGTATTGAAAGAAGCTTTACTATCTGGGCGATAATGCTTCACTGCACGGACTAGTCCCTCATAACATGCTGATCTGATATCTTCTTCATCTAGCAGGCTATACTTGTTAAGGTTCATCTTGACCTTGTGATCTACAAGTTCGGAATAGAGCTTGATGATTTCCATCCAAGCTCTCTTGTCTCCACAAGAGGCTCTAAATAATAATTCCTCTTCTTTAACGCTAACTGACTCTAGCTTGTTAGATTTCATAGATTTTTCCCTAAATCCTTAAGGGAGGGAGAAAGGAGGCGTACCTCCTATGCCTATTCATCTTTCCTAGGAATTATTTTTTCTCCATGTCCAATAGGAGCTAGGCCAGATAGTTTCCTGGCCTACTGCGATAACGGTGTTCATCCGTAAACTCCAATCATTGATGTGCAAGTCCCCAATTCGGCCATCCTGAATTAGCCTCCCCCAATCCCATTGGAAAATTGGAAGGACAATTTTTGACGGCATTCATTTTTGCTAGAAGTCGCTTAAGCCACATCGTCAAGGGCAGGATTCGAAAAAAATTTATTTTTCTGTTTGATCAAAAAAAGGACAGAGCAATAGAATATTTTCATATTCTGTTACCCTGTCCTTGTTCGATGATTATAAATACTAGATATCCATGGTGGCCTACTGGCCACACATGAACTCTAAACACTTTTTGAAACCTTCCTTTTTTATCTGATCTACTCTCTGCTTCGAGATTCCAAGTTCTTTACCTATCTCTGTCTGTGACTTCTTCTCACATCCAAAGGCTCCAAATATACTCTTGAGAATATATGCCTGTCGCTCATCCATACTGTCGAGAAAATCCTTTAGTCTGGAGAGTTCATCTTCTTGTATGACAGTATCCTCTACGTGTTCGTACTCCTTGTCATTTTTACTGTCATCTAGATCAACTACATAATCCATGGCATTAAGCAATCCTATAACTTCATCCTTATCAAGACCTGTAGTCTTCTGGATCTTATCTACAGTTATCCTCTCATTACTTTGCTTCAATTCCTTTATAACCTTGAAGAACTTTCTCTTCTTCTGAGGTACGTGGTAGCTGGATACGTTTGCCTTCTCTTGCTTGATCATGCAATCAAACCAGTATGAAGCATAAGTATTGAAAGAAGCCTTGCTATCTGGTCTATAGTGCTGTACTGCACGGACTAGTCCTTCATAACATGCTGATCTGATATCATCTTCATCTAGCAGACTATACTTGTTAAGATTCTTCTTAACTATTTTGTTTACACGTCCAGAATAGATTTTGATGAGCTCAGTCCAAGCTTTCTTGTCACCACAAGAAGCTCTTAGTACTAACTCCACCTCGCTAACAATCGACGGTCTTTGTTCATTAGAATTCATAAAGATCCTCCCTAAAATTTCTTTTAAGGAAGAGAAGAGGGAGGCTATGCCTCCCATCCCAAAACTAATACAAGGAGGCAATATAAACGCATGGATAGAAAGAGTAATATGGCAACAAACTCTAAATTATCAATTTATATTTTAGTAAATTAGAAAAGCGCTAAGCGCTTTTTAGAATATATTTATATATATATCATGTTATATATATGCAAAAAATTAACTAATCTGAACATTTGATTTATAATTTAAACAGTAAGATTAAGAATTTTCTAAACAAATAATTAATTA
>JAILRW010000135.1 GCA_024698005.1 Sphaerochaetaceae bacterium
TGTCTATGCAGGTGATATGGCCTATGTAGAAAAGATGAGTGTGTTGATTGTACTTTCGGCACTTTGCTCTCTTGCCTTTGGTGTTCTTGGCTCTTTTACTGCCGCCAAGGCCAGTACAGGGTTCGCAAAGAACCTGAGACACGATATCTTCAATAGAATCGAGAGCTTCAGTTTCAAGAATATAGATACATTCTCAACCTCTTCTCTGATAACTAGAATTACAACAGATGTCCAGAATGTCCAGAATAGCATGCAGATGCTGATTAGAATCTGCTTCCGTGCTCCAATCATGTTCATCATTGCTATCATAATGGTCTTCAGGAATGGAGGTTCTCTGGTTCTTATTTTTGCCTGTGCAATTCCAATCCTTGCACTCTTTATCTACAACAATATGACAAGCGTGCATCCTATCTTCACTAGAGTTTTCAAGCATTATGATAGGCTCAATAGAACTGTAGAGGAAAATATAACAGGTATCAGGACAGTCAAGGCAAAAGTAAGGGAAGAGCATGAGATCGAGAAGTTCGATGCAGTAAGCCAGAGCATCCATGATGACTTTGTCAGTGCCCAGAAGAAGATTGCCATAATGCATCCTTTCATGACATTCATGACCTATACATGCATGTTGCTTATCGCCTGGTTCGGGGCCCACTTGATATTGGATGGAAAGCTTGGAACAGGTGAGCTGATGAGTGTCTTTACATATACCATGATGATACTCATGAACCTCATGATGATCGCTTTCATAATTCTCTCTGTCACAATGTCCAGAGCCTCTGCACAAAGAATTGTTGAGGTTCTGAAAACAGAAAGTGAGATGGATGAAAATGCAAATGGTCTCAAAGAGGTTCCTGATGGTTCTGTAAAATTTGACCATGTCTTCTTCTCATACGGAGGAGATGCTACAGTTCTTCACGATATAAACTTGGATATAAAGAGCGGAGAGACTGTTGGTGTAATTGGTTCAACAGGTTCTGGAAAGAGTACACTCATCTCTCTTATTGGAAGGCTATATGAGGCAACAGATGGCGAGGTCATGGTAGGTGGCCATAATGTAAAGGAGTATGAGCTATCTTCACTCAGAAGAAGTGTCAGTGTAGTGCTACAGAAGAACCAACTGTTTTCAGGCACCATAAGAAGCAATATGCAGTGGGGCGATGAAAATGTAAGTGATGAGGAGATAGTAGAAGCTCTGAAGACAAGTGCTGCCGACTTTGTTCTAGAGTATCCCTCTGGTCTCGATTACATCGTAGAGCAGGGTGGTACAAACTTCTCTGGTGGCCAGAGACAGAGACTCTGTATTGCCAGGGCTCTCTTGAGAAAGCCAAAAATTTTGATCTTCGACGATTCAACAAGTGCAGTAGATACTGCAACAGACCAGAGGATCAGAGAAGCCCTAAAGAAAACAAGCCCTGATGCAACCAAATTTATAATTGCACAGCGCGTAAGCTCTGTAATTGATGCAGATAAGATAATAATACTAGAAAATGGACGAGTTCAGGATGTGGGTACACACTCTGAGCTTCTTGGAAGAAATGAGATCTATCAGGGTCTTGTAAATGTTCAGCTGGGAGGTAAGGAAAATGGCTAAGATCAAGCGCCTTGCCCCACAGAAGGCAAAGGATCCGAAGAAGACCTTCAAAAGATTGTTCAGATATGTATTTGACGGCAAATATCACATTCTCGTTCTGGTAATTCTTTCTGTAGTTGTCTCATCTCTAGTTACAGTTTTTGTAGCAAATATGCTCTCTGTCCTTATCGATGACTACATTGTTCCAATGGTAAGGGACCGAAGTTTCGACTTTGGACCACTACTTTTTGCACTGATGCGTTGGGCACTTGTAATGGCCATAGGAATTGTCTCTGTCTATTCACAGGCAAGACTTATGGTCGGTGTGAGCCAGGATGCTTTGAAGAAACTGAGGGATGATATGTTCAGAAAGATGGAAAAGCTTCCGCTCTCCTATTTCGACACACATCAGCATGGACAGACAATGAGTCTCTTCACTAACGATGTAGATACAATCCAGCAGATGGTCAGCCAGTCACTTGTCCAGGTAATATCCTCCATCCTCACATTGATTTTTGTTTTCTTTGCTATGGTCAGGAACAATCTCATGTTGACTGTAATAGTAATCCTCTGTGTCCTTGTACTTATGAAGCTCACAAAGATTATAGGAGAGAGAAGCAGCAAGAACTTTGCTCTTCAGCAGAAGAATCTTGCCAAGGTCAATGGTTTCATCGAAGAGATCGTATCTGGTAGCAAGGTAGTTAAGGTGTTCACTCATGAAGAAAAAGCGAAGAGTGAATTTGAAGACCTCAACGAAAAGCTGAGAGAGACAATGGTAAAAGCTTCCTCCTATGCAAATGTCATGGGACCTGTGAGCAATAACATTGGTAATTTACAGTATGTAATACTAGTCTTTGCTGGCTCTCTTCTCTGCTTTTCTACCGCAGGAGCCTATACAGTTGGAAACCTTGCTGCATTCCTGCAGCTTTCCAAGTCTTTTACAAATCCAATCGGAATGCTTTCTCAGCAGATTCACTTCTTCTTGCAGGCCCTTGCTGGAGCTGAAAGAATATTTGAACTTCTGGATGAAGAGGACGAGGTCGATAACGGCTATGTAAAGCTTGTAAACATGGAAGAGGGTGAAGGTGGTAAGCTGGTTGAAAGCAAGAAGCATACTAATATCTGGGCCTGGAAACATCCTCACCATGATGGCTCTGAGACAACATATACACCTCTTAAGGGTGATATCGTTCTAGATCATGTTGACTTTGGGTATGTTCCAGATAAGATGGTCCTACATGATATATCCCTCTACGCAAAGCCTGGCCAGAAGATTGCTTTTGTCGGTTCGACGGGAGCAGGCAAGACAACTATTACCAACCTTCTGAATCGTTTCTACGATATTCAGGATGGAAAGATCCGTTTTGATGGAATAAACATCAACAAGATCGTTAAGAGAGATCTGAGAAATGCTGTTGGTATGATCCTTCAGGATACTCATCTCTTTACAGGGACGATAATGGAAAATATCAGATTTGGTAAACTAGATGCTACAGATGATGAGATTATAGAGGCTGCAAAGCTTGCAGGTGCGCATGACTTTATCATGATGATGCCAAAAGGGTATGACACATTGCTTGAAAATGATGGGGAAGGGCTTAGCCAGGGGCAAAGACAGCTGCTTTCAATTGCTAGAGCTGCAGTTCAGAATCCACCAGTTCTTGTAATGGATGAGGCGACAAGTAGTATCGATACCCACACAGAGCAGATAGTTCAATCTGGCATGGACCGACTGATGGCTGGACGAACAGTTTTTGTAATTGCTCATCGTCTTTCCACAGTAAGGAATTCAAATGCAATAATGGTTCTTGAAAACGGAAGGATAATAGAGCGAGGTACGCACGAAGATCTAGTAGCGTTAAAAGGAAAGTACTACTCGCTCTATACGGGAATGAGTGAACTCAGCTGAGGACTGTACTGTCTCTCACTATTATTTCTGATTCGAGAGTCTGGAGGATTTTCTTTTCCAGCTTCTCGTCTCCAGAAAGAATTTCGTCAAGGATTATTGCACAGTACATACCTTGTTTTTCTGCTTTGTTGTCTACGGTAGTTATTCCGGGACTTGCAAAGCTTGAGAATTCTGAGTTGTTGCAGCCAATTACTGCGATGTCTTCAGGAATTCTCTTGTCCAGTTCTCGAAGTATCTTTATGGCAACAAGCGCGTAGTTGTCTTCATCGCAGATTATTCCATCGTACATATCTACAATATTCTTGTTATCGATAAAGAGTTTTCTTGTTGTTTCTACATCTTTTTCACTTCTGATATAGGAAAATGTCTCAAGACCTTGCTCCTTGCAGCCGTCCATGAAACCTGAAAGCTTGTAATCGGAAGAGATGGAGTCTGTTCCCTTGAGGTACAAAAGCTTCCTTCTGTTGATCGATACCATGTGGTTGACTGCGGCTTTCATGCCATTGTACTCATCAACGAAAATGCCATAGGTTCCTTCGACCCAGCCATTTGCAATTACGATAGGAATTGAAGAGATGAACTTCTTTGTTTCCTTGGATTTTTCAAGAAGAATCTGAAACGATGAACCAATGAAGATTGCTCCATCCATCTTCTTTTCAATGATTCGCTTCATCGATTTGGATAAGGATTCTGGTGAAAGACCGGTCTCATACATCACTACATCATAGTCAAGCTTGGAAAAGTGGCTGTTGATTACATGAGCGATTCTCATGTGGTGCGTATTCTTGAACGAGGAAACAATGATTGCAATATTCTTCATCGATTTAAGCTTCAGACCTCTTGCAATAATTGAAGGAGAGTAGTTAAGGCTCTCCATTGCCTGTTGTACTTTTTGTCTTGTTGCTTCATTCACTGCCGTGTTACTATTTACTACTCTAGAGACAGTAGCTATGGATACTCCAGCTTCTCTTGCAATATCATTGATAGTTGCTCCCAATTTTTTTACAACCTCCTGTATAGTAATGGGATAAGTGAGTTGACGCTTGATGACTATAGTTAAATAATAGGTACTGAAATTTATTTCTTACAAGTGTAAATTATTCTTGTAAATAATTTTATTTTATGGAGTAGAAGATGATAGTAAGATATGAAGAGCTTATAAAAGTCATGATAGAAAAGCTTGTTTCACGAGGTGTTGATGAAAAAGAAGCTTCTATCTGTGCAACCTTGATGGCAAATAATAGTCTTGATGGAGTTTACTCCCACGGTGTAAATAGATTTGCAAGATTAATTGAATACATAGATAAAGGTTATATTGATGTTAAGGCAAAGCCTGAAAAAATAGCATCAATTGGCTCTTTTGAGCGTTGGGATGGCCATCTAGCTCTTGGCCCCAACAATGCCAAACTGGCAATGGATAGAGCAATAGAGATTGCTAGAAAGTCTGGTATCGGAATTGTTGCGATAAGAAATACTAACCACTGGATGAGAGGTGGAAGCTATGGCTGGCAGGCCGCAGAGAGTGGTATGATCGGAATCTGCTGGACCAATACCATGCCTAACATGCCTGCATGGGGAGCTAAGGACAATAGGATAGGAAACAATCCTTTTGTAATGGCAGTACCAAGAGAGAATGGCGAGCATGTTGTTCTCGATTCAGCAATGAGTCAGTTCAGTTATGGAAAGCTTGAGATGACAGCACTTCAAGGAAAGCCTCTCCCAGTACCAGGTGGATTCGATGAAGAAGGAAATCTTTCAACTGATGCAGGTAGTATCTTCAAGACTAGAAGGGTACTTCCTATTGGATATTGGAAAGGTAGTGGTATGTCCATTCTTCTTGATCTTATTGCATCAGTCCTTTCAGATGGTGACAGTGTCAGTGATGTGGGAACAAGAGAAGGGGAGTATGGACTTTCACAGGTCCTGATCGCAATAGATCCAAAGTGTGGTAAAGATAGTTACAACAGCGAGCTTGTTGAAAGAGTATTGGAAAATGTAACAGCTTCAATTCCTGCTGAAGAAGGAAAAGAGATAAGATATCCAGGACAGAATTCCTACAAAACAAGGATTGAAAATCTGAAGAACGGTATCCCTGTTGTAGATAGTGTCTGGGAAAAGATTATCTCTCTATAGGAGAAGAAATGAAAAGCATAGGTTTTGGAATAGTTGGAGCTGGTGTAATAGCAAAGGTTCATGCTCGTTCATTGAAGCAGATTGATGGCTCTCATCTCGAAGCAGTTTTCAATCCTCATCCTGGCAAGGCTAAAGCATTTGCTCAAGAATATGGCTGCAAAGGATTTGAGGATATGGCTTCTTTCCTTGATGCTGTAGATGCTGTAATTATTGCAACACCATCTGGTGACCACCTCGAAGGGGCTCTTGCTGCAATCGAAGCAGGAAAACCTGTGCTTGTCGAAAAACCACTTGAAGTCACAATTGAAAGAGCTGACAGGATAATAAGAGCAGCAGAAGAGAAGGGTGTTCTACTTGCAGGAGTGTTCCACTCCCGCTTCTTTGAACTGAGCTCTGTGATAAAGAAGGCTATAGACTCTGGTAGGCTTGGAAAGATCGTTCTTGCCGATGCCTATATCAAGTGGTATCGCAGCCAGGAGTACTATGATTCAGCTCTCTGGCGTGGCACCTGGGATAAGGATGGTGGTGGAATTCTTATGAACCAGGGAATCCATGCTGTAGATCTTCTTCAGTACTTCATGGGGCCAGTTAAGAGTATCGGTGGTGTTGTAAGAACTATCAACCACGAGAGAATTGAGGTAGAAGATACTGCAACTGCTACACTTGAATTTGAAAATGGTGCACTTGGTGTAATTGAAGGAACTACAGGGTGCTATCCCGGCTATAAGAAGAGAATCGAGATCTACGGCTCTGAAGGCTCCATCGTCATGGAAGAAAACTATCTCAAGGCGTGGGATATGAAGAATCCAACCCAAGAGGATGAAAGAATAAAAGAGAAATATCTTGATAAACCTAATGCAGATGAAGACGGACATCTCAATGAGCTTGCTGTATTTGCCGATAACATCAGAGAGGGTACACGCCCTATGATAGATGGAAGGGAAGCAAGAAAAGCTATAGAGCTAATTGAAGCGATCTACAAATCCTCAAAAGAAGAGGGAAGAAGAATTAATCTTCCTCTCTAAAGAAGTTGGGCTGGAATCAAATCCAGCCCATATTTCTTAGAACGGTAAGTTCTTTACAGCTTCTACGTTGTTTTCAATTGCTTTTGGAACTTCGACCCTTCCTTCAAAGACTGCCATGTCCTTGAAGCCGGTTCCTGTTAAAAGTACTGTTGCCTTTACCTTTTCGCCGAACTTCTGCTTGATATTATCAAGGTCCTTCTTGAAGCCTGCAAAGGCACAAGCGGCAGCTGGTTCAGCAAAGACACCTGCTTCTCTTGTAAGTTCAAGCTGTGCTGAGAGGATATCTTCATCCTTTACCTCGACACACCAGCCCTCACTGTCCTTGATTCCATATACGGCCATACGACCATTTTCAGGTGCAGAAACGGAGATGGAATCTGCAATGGTAGTTGGGTTGTCCATAGGAAGGAACTTTCCAGTCTTGAAGGCCTGACTGATTGCATGGCTCTTTTCTGACTGGCAGCAGACGATATGTGGAATCTTATCAATGATTCCTGCCTGTCTTAGATCTGCAAAGCCCTTCCAGACGCCACCGAGGATACAGCCATCGCCGGTTGGAACGTAGATTACATCAGGACAAGTTCTGCCAAGCTGTTCAAATAGTTCGATTGAAATACTCTTCTTTCCTTCTATTGTCATTGGGTTGTAGGCAGTATTTCTATTTATGCCACCTTTTAGACGGGAATACTCGACAGAAAGCAGGCAAGCATCATCATATGTTCCCTTGACTGGAACAACATGAGCTCCGTAGAGTACTGACTGCATCAACTTGTTTATAGGTGCTGTCTCAGGAACGAACAGGATGATATCAAGACCATAGGCTGCACCTGCACAGCTCATGGCTGCACCAGCATTTCCAGTAGAGGCAAGACAAACTTTGTTGATCTTGTGGTGAAGAGCCTGTGCCGCAACTAGCTGGCTTGCTCTATCTTTGAATGAGCCAGATGGAAGCTGGCTGTCTAGTTTGAGTACAAGGTTTTCTAGTCCATACTTCATTATAAGTCTCTTTGGTCTCACTATAGGTGTATTGCCAACAGGGTAGGTCTCCCTGTCTGGAACCTCGTATGGGAAGAAGTCATACATAGTAACATGCTCCTTCTTTTTTAGGCTCTTAATATATTCATCATCAAGAATGACTGTAAGAACACCCTTCATGAAAGTACCTTTTTCTTGATGAGCTGCACATTCAGGGCAGAGATACATAATCTTATCAGTTACATACTCTCTTCCACAGTCGTGGCATACATATTTGAATTTCATGACTACCTCCTACAAAAGAAATGCCGGACAGTTAAGCCCGGCATCGTTGAAAGAAGAGTTACTTCTTTATCTTATCATTGAATTCCTTGATGAGGGCATCGATCTGTGGGATGAGCTTTGGAATATCCTTCCAATAGTTTCTGTCATACCACTGTCTGTTTAGCTCCTCATAAGTCTTGCCCTGCTGCTCTACCCAAGTGTAGTACTTGAGGTTGTGGATTCTCAGGCGGTCATAGTAACCAAGCTCGAGAGCATTGTCGATTCCCTGATGCATGAGAGCTGCTGCGTGAACCTTTGCTGCCTCTGTGAGGTCAAATGGTCCCTGCTGCTCTGTAAGCTCTGCAAGACGGGAAGTGTACATAGCTGCGGAGTCGGTGAGAATTGTAACAACAACTTCATCATCTTCGAGTTCATAGTACTTGGCCATCTTGATAGCAGAGAGCATGTTACCGATACCAGAGATACCGAAGAGTGCGAGGTTCTCGATATCCTTATCTGCAACACCAATGCTCTTGAGATACTCCTTACCAGCTGGCTCATTGAAGAGACGGAAGACATCCATACAATCCTGATCATCGATAGAACAGATCATGTCAGTATTCTTTACATTGTGAATCCAAGGTACATGCTTATCGCCGATACCTTCAATTCTGTGGCCACCAAATCCATTTCTAAGGAGAGTAGGACACTGCAAAGCTTCGCCTGCACCGATCTTGATGTTTGGATATACGTCCTTGAGGTGATCGCCTGCTGCGAGAGTACCACCAGAACCAGTGCTGGATGCATAAGCGCGTACGAGCTCATCCTTAATGCCAAGCTTCTTGAGTACTTCAAGAATTGCAGAACCGGTTACTTCATAGTGCCAGAGGTAGTTTTCGAACTGCTCGAACTGGTTGAAGATTACGATATGTTTTCCTCTCTCTTCGTCGAGCTCGTGGCACTTGTCGAAGATTTCCTTTACGTTTGATTCACAACCTGGGGTTGCGATGATTTCGCCAGCAACAGTCTTGAGCCAGTTGAATCTTTCCTGTGACATGTCTTCAGGGAGGATTGCGATGCTCTTACAGCCAAGGAGTGCAGAGTTGTAAGCACCACCACGGCAGTAGTTACCAGTTGAAGGCCATACAGCCTGCTGTTCTACAGCATCAAAATTACCAGTTACGAGTGCTGGAGCGAGACAAGCATAAGTTGCACCTACCTTGTGAACACCGCAAGGGAAGAACTTACCAGCAAGAGCGATGATTCTTGCCTTTGTACCAGTGATCTGCTTAGGGATCTCAATGAAGTTTACTCCACCGTAGACTCCTCCCTTTTCGACTGGTTCGTTGTGCCAGGTAATTCTATATAGGTTTACAGGATTTACATCCCAAAGACCCGTATTTTTGAGCTTTTCCTTGATCTCATCACTGATAGTCTCTGGATGTACCATTTCAGAGAATGTTGGAAGTAAAATTCCCTTCTCTCGACAACGTTCTACATTCTTTTCAATAATCTCAGGATGTTTTTCGAGGTTGATCAACATATAAAAACCCTCCATGTATGGATATTCTATGATTAAAGGATAATTCTCGGTATATTATTTTGTAAAGGAAAAATCAGTATTTAGCAAAAAATTATTGGAAAACGAAAAATCTAATAGAAAAATTGCGTAATACCTAATTTTTGATGGTTTTGTACCTATAGTTACCAGTCATTGCTATCATCTTTTTTGAGACAGCATAGGATAGGGATGCTTCAAACAAAGCAACTACCTGACTACCTTTTCTCTGGTATTCGAACTCTTCAGCAAAATATAACAGCAATTCTTTCTTGGAACAGGTATTTTCTTTGCGTGACAATATCTCTGCAATTGCAAGGGAAGCTTCACATATAGGAATCTGGTAACTATAACGTAGAGATGAGTCGCTGAAGCGATAGTAATCAAGGACCTTGCCTCTCTCATGATAGACAGTAGTGCCGTCCTCATCGCTTTCTTCCAATTCAAGGGAAGGAAGGTATGTACTGAAGAACTTCTCCATCTCAGATCCTACCTTGCATAGAGATAGGGAGTTAACAAGGCGCTTTAGAAGAAGTGGCCTCTGGATTGGAGATTCAACCCTGATGATCTCCCTTATTCTCCTTTCAAGTTCGTCGTTGATGCTACCACTTACCAGGATATCTGGAGTGACTGAGATTATTTCAAGTGAACACGCTTCATATGCTTTTCTGTCGTACATATAAATATTATAAATATGTTTTGCTCTTAAAATAAATTTAAAATTACTTTAATGCTCACCCTTTTAGTTTTACAATTTAGATAGGAGATTTGTTATGGGTACAACACTTATCAAGAATGGTCTCCTTGTTACATCACAGGGAGAGAAAAGGGCTGATATACTTATCGTCGATAATAAGATTGCATATATTTCAGAAAATCTTGATGTCTCACTTATGGAAGAGGCAAAGACGATAGATGCTACAGGACTCTATGTCATGCCAGGTCTCATTGATGCACATACACATTATCATCTTGTAAGCAGAGGAACAGTTACCGCTGATTCCTTTATAGAAGGAAGTAGGCTTGCAGCCTTCGGCGGGGTAACCACTGTCGTAGACTTTGCAGATGACAATAAAGTCAGTTTGAAGAAGAGTTCTGAAGATAGAGTTTCTGAAATGCAGGAGATGGCAATTGATTTTGCTCTCCATCAGGGTGTCTACAAATATAGAGATTCCCTTGAGAAGGAACTTGAAGATATCAAGAAACTTGGAGTTGGCACTATCAAGCTCTTTACTACATACCGAGATGTAGGCTACTTGGTAGAAGATAGAGAAGAGCTTAAAAAAGTCTTCTCATTGTGTGGAAAGCTAGGTCTCATGGTCTCTGTCCACTGTGAGGATGATGAAGTAATAACATCCCTGGCCAAGGCCTGGGAAGGCACATACTTCCCTAAAGATCATGCAGATCTCCGTCCAAGTGAAGCAGAAGCCAAGGGCATACAGTATGTAGGTGATATTGCATACGAGACAGGTTGTCCTCTTTATGTTGTTCATCTATCTTCAAAGGCAGGCCTTGAGGTAGTTAGAAAGCTAAGAGAAAGGGGAGGCGAAGTAATAGTTGAAACAACTCCTCACTACCTCTTCCTTGACAGAAAAAAACTTGAAGGAGCAAAGGGTGCACTCTATGTAATGACTCCTCCTTTAAGAACCAGTGAAGATAACAAGGCACTTCAGGAAGCTCTCGTGAATGGAGAAATACAGGTAGTTGCAACAGATCACTGTTCATTTACATATGAGCAGAAGCTTACCAATCCAGATGTCAGGAAGACATATCCTGGAATTCCTGGTACAGAAGAACTATTGCCAATGCTTCACACACTCGTCGATGAAGGCAGAATAACAATTAATGATGTTGTCAGATTGGTCAGTGAGAATCCTGCAAAGTTCTTTGGTCTCTATCCTAGAAAGGGTTCTCTGGAAGAGGGCTCAGATGCTGACTTGATACTC
>JAILRW010000012.1 GCA_024698005.1 Sphaerochaetaceae bacterium
AAAACAGCTATCACGAAGATGATAGGAAGAGCTGTTACGAAAACACTTGTCATATTCCTGGCCTGTGTAGAAACACGCAGTACACTTCCGTTATCAAGAAGCAGGGCATAGTAGAAGGTATCCATATCCATCGTATCAGAGTGTCTTTTACTCTGTGCTTGACCAAACTGCTTTGCATCCTTGAATTCAGGTCTGTTCCTATGGTTATCAAGGCCATCTGCACTATTGTCATTGTCAAACAGGACCTTGCCATCCCCTTCTATCCAGGTAATCCTCAAGTTCTCAAAATCGAGCTCTGATAACCTTCTTATATTCTCTTCGCTATAGGTATCAAAAAGCTCACTTTCAAGTAAAATATGAGCACTCTGGTCAAGACCATTCCTGACTTGGGTCTGAAAGAGTGTATAGTAGACACGAGTCACACCTATTGCTGTTGAAACAATTGCAATGAGGGAGACAAAGCTCAGCATCAGACTGATTCGCTTCCTCATTCCTTTTCACCTGCATTGGAATTGATGAGATAACCAACCCCTCTCACTGTGTGGATCTGTTGTCCGCAATGACCCAGCTTCTGCCTCAGTGTCTTTATATGCATATCGACAGTGCGACTCTCCCAATCAATATCCATGCCCCAGACTTTCCTCATTATTGCATCACGTTCAAGAACAATATCCTCGTTGCTCATAAGATACCTCAGAAGCTCGAACTCCTTTAAAGTCAAAGTGACATTCAAGCCATCAGAAACAACACTGTGCCTTTCAACATCTAAGCTTATTTCTCCAACAGAAAGGACTCTTGGCTCATCTACAGAGGTCCTTCTGAGAAGAGCGTGTACCCTGGAAAGGAGCTCAAGTACCGAGAATGGTTTTCTGATATAGTCATCAGCACCATCATTGAGCCCTCTGACCATGTCCATCTCACTTGTCTTTGCTGTGAGCATTATCACTGGAATACTCTTTGTTCTAGCATTACTTCTGAGCTTTCTGACTATCTTGTAGCCATCCTCATCAGGCAACATGATATCTAGAAGGACAAGATCTGGCAGAATCTTTTCAAGCTGCTCATAGAAGCTTGATGCTCTATCAAACACACTGACCATGTAATTGCTATTCTTTAAAGCAATCATTTCAATTTCCTGGATGCTTTGATCATCCTCAACAATATAGATTAATGCCATAAATCAATTCCTATGGAAGTATGTAAATACTCTTAAGTCTCGAGTATTCCTTTATAAAGAGAGGGTCACTTCCCTTTACCCTATCCTCAAGATATTCGTGCATATCCATTCCACCTGCCTGAATCTCGATCATAGTTACAGCAATGTTCGAGCAATGGTCAGAGACACGCTCATAATTGGTAACAAGATCCTCAAGGAAGAGGCCTGCTTCCATGGAGCAATCACCCTTCCTAAGTCTTTCTACATGTCGCTGTTTGATCTGCAAGACAAGATCATCTATCACCTGCTCAAGCGGTTCTATGTTTGCAGCATTCTTGACATCATTATTTGAGAAGGTCTTAATTGTCAGGTTGATGATGTCCTTCACTGCAACCTGCAAGAGATCAAGCTCACTTTTTCCCTCTCCAGTGAAAGAAAGCCTTTCTTCATGCATCTTCTTGGCAATCTCTGCAATGTTTATTGAGTGGTCGGATATCCTCTCTATATCACTTATAGAGTGAAGCAGGATGGAAAGAGTGTGGCTGTCCTGCGTACTCAAATCCTTGCCTGCAAGCTTTACAAGATAGGTTCCGACCTTGTCTTCAAACAAATCACATTTCTCTTCCAGAGCGATTATCCTATCTGCCTTGTCCTTTGAATAACTGTCCTGGTTTTCAATCGTCAGGACCATCCCCTCTCTCGAAAGTTCAGCCATCCTGTTCACTGCTTGCTGGCAGAGCTTAATTGCATAGGAAGGATTATCCAAGAATCTTTCATCCAAGGCGATAAGTTCACTTGGAAGCTCTTCTGCCTTTTCTTCTGTATCCTTGACAGTCCATTCGGAGAGAGCGACAAGCTTGTCTGCAAAGAAGAAAAGAACAACAGAACAGGATATATTGAAGGTTGTATGTATCACTGCAATTCCAGCAGCATTTGCAGACATATCAAGGAAGGAAAAGTGAACAAAAGAATTAACAACATAGAAAACTACCATGAAGAGAACAGTTCCTATCAAATTGAAATATAGGTGGATGAAAGCTGCTCTCTTTGCGTTCTTTCTTGCTCCAATTGCTGATATCAGAGCAGTAACACAAGTTCCAATATTCTGACCCATAATAATTGGGATAGCAGAGCTGTAATTGACTGCACCAGAAAGGCAGAGAGCCTGCAAGATACCAACAGAAGCTGAAGAAGATTGAATCACTGCTGTGAGAAGAGCTCCTGCCATTACACCAATTATTGGGTTTGAGAAGGCAATGAGCATATTTGTGAATGCTTTATTATTTCTGAGAGGTTTCACAGCATCACTCATAGTTTCCATACCGAACATGAGGACTGCAAAGCCTATCATAATCGAGCCTATGATCTTCTTCTTGGAACCACTCTTGCTGCTCATAAGGAAAATGACACCAACGATAGCAAGAATTGGAGAGAAAGAACTTGGCTTTAAAAGCTTTAAAAAGAAGTTTGTACTGCTTATTCCTGTCAAGGAGAGGATCCAAGAGGTGATAGTGGTACCAATATTTGCACCCATTATTATCCCAACGGACTGAGTGAGGTTCATTATTCCAGAGTTAACAAAGCCAACAACCATTACTGTAGTTGCAGAGGAGGATTGAATTACTGCTGTAACAAAGGCACCTAGCAGCAGTGCTTTCAGTCGATTATCAGTCAGCCGCTCAAGGATTTTTTCAAGCTTTCCACCTGAAAGCATGACAAGTCCATCCCCCATGGTTTCCATACCATAGAGAAAGAGCGCTAAGCCCCCGACCATTGTAAAAATTGAGAAAATATCCATTCTTTCCTTCCTTGGTTTTTCTCTTTTATAAGGCTTCTATGTAAAACCAAGCGGAAGGAATGTGTAAAAGAAATGTAAAAGAGATAGCGCTTTTTTACAGAAATCTTACTTTCCCTATTCAAAAGCTTTTACAAAGACTCTTTAGTCTTGTTCTCAGATGATAGGAGTTTTTAAATGAATAAAATCTATAAGATGATTGAAAGAATGGAAATCAAAAAGGAAAGAAAGTATCAACTGGCCATTTTAATGATGAGTATCCTATACATGTTAATTGGACTTTGTGCTTGGCTCATAATAAGAACAATAGCCCTATCCTCAATTGATTGGATGATCTGTTTTATGGGATATCCAATGTTCATATCCTGGATAAGGCTATTTCTTTACACTTCAAATCACAGCTTTCACACTGGCAGAAGTGAATAAGCTTACCTATTTCTCGTTCTTATGATCTTCTAGGGAGAATATTACCCACTCTGCAATGTTTGTAGCATGGTCTCCAATTCTTTCTAGGTATTTGTTGACCATCAGAAGATCTGCAGCATGCTCTGCATAGTCAGTGTTGTTCTGCATAACCTCTATAAGATCCTGCTTTACCTTGACAAAGAATTCATCTACTACATCATCGTGCTCGATTACACTCTGAGCCTTTGCAACATCATGCTCAACATAGGCCTCGATTGCACCCAGAAGCATAACTACCGTCTCACTTGCCATCTTCTTGATATTGTCCTCCTTAATGAGATAAGGACAGTCAGAAATCATGGTAGTAAGCTCTGAGATATCAGCAGCCTGGTCTCCAATCCTTTCCATATCAGTTACCATCTTCATGGCAGCAGTGATTGCTCTGAGGTCTCTGGCAACTGGTTGCTGCTGAATTAGCAGCTGGAAGCAGATATTCTCAATCCTCTTTTGCGCCTGATCTACCAACTCATCATCCTTCATGATCTTCTTTGCCTTCTCGACATTCTGAGAGAAGAATGCATCGATTGCATCCTGGATTGCCTTTTCAATCATGTTTCCCATCTGAATCATCTCTTCATTGAGAGTCTTAAGTTGCTCATCAAATTTCGATCTCATAAAATACCTCCCTATCAACCGAATCTACCTGTGATATAGTCCTCAGTTCGCTTGTCCTGAGGGTAAGAAAAGAGCTGCTGTGTCTGACCAAATTCAATAAGATCTCCAAGAAGGAAGAAGGCAGTATCGTCTGCAACTCTAACAGCCTGCTGCATGTTGTGAGTAACGATAACAATTGTGTACTGCTTCTTGAGTCCTTCCATCAGATCCTCAATTCTAGAAGTAGAAATCGGGTCAAGTGCACTAGTTGGTTCATCCATCAAGAGTACTTCAGGCTGGACTGCCAAAGCTCTTGCTATACAAAGCCTCTGCTGCTGACCTCCAGAAAGCCCTAGTGCAGACTTCTTGAGTCTGTCCTTGACTTCATCAAAGATTGCAGCCCCCTGAAGGCTTTCTTCTACAATTCTATCGAGTACCCTCTTGTTCCTGATCCCATGGGCTCTTGGTCCATATGCAATATTGTCATAGATGCTCATTGGAAAAGGATTTGGTTGCTGGAAGACCATTCCAATTCGCTTTCTCAAAAGCGTGGTATCAACACCGGGAGAGTAGATATCCTCACCATCAAGCTGTACAAGACCATCAATTTTTACATTCTCAACCAGGTCGTTCATTCTATTGAGAGTCTTTAGGAATGTGGATTTACCACAACCTGAAGGGCCAATGAATGCAGTAATTGCATTCTCCTGGATCTTCATATTTATTCCCTTCAGGGCATGAACCTCACCGTAGTAGAGATTGAGGTTTTCTATATTCAACTTAGCCTTTCGTTCCATTTTCACTTTTTCCTTGTTACATCAAATTTTTCTGCGATTCTCTTTGTCCCCTGGTTGATTACAAAAACTATTATCAAGAGCACCAGTGCTATAGCAAAAGCAGTATCGAAATCGCCTTCACTTGTGGCTGATAGATAGAGCTGAACTGTCATAGTTCCACCTGAGTGGAAGAGCTTTGAGAAAAGCGCAGAGATAGTTTTTGGAAGTCCCTTTGCACTTCCTGCAGTAAAGATAAGCGCAGCAGACTCTCCTACTATCCTTCCTATTGCGAGTATTGCTCCTGTAATAATTCCGGGCATTGCAGAAGGCAATAAAATTGTCCTTATTACATGCCACTTGCCAGCGCCTAGTCCTATAGCACCTTGGCGATACCCATCAGGTACACTCTTCAGAGCTTCCTGTGTATTTCGGGTAATAAGAGGAAGAACCATGAGAAAGAGAGTCAGGGAACCAGTCAGAAGACTGTATCCCAGACCCAATGTTTGACCAAAGAACATCATCCCAAATAGACCAAAGATGATGGAAGGAATTCCAGATAGAGTCTCTGTAGCAAACTCGATAAGAGAAACAAGTCTTCCCTTGGCTGCATATTCATTTAAATAGATTGCAGCTCCTACCCCAATTGGGGTCGCAAAGACCATTGAGACTAGGATTATCAGAAGTGTGTTGACTATGTTTCCTGCAATACCAACTGTTCCTCTCAGAACTGAAGTTACGGAGGTAAGGAAAGCAAAGCTGAGACTGTTCTTACCCTTCATAAAAACATAGATGATAATTGCACCAAGCAAGAGTACAGAAAAGATTGCACAAAGATATATGAGGAAGTATAGAAGTACATCCATTGGCCTCCTCTTTTTGTTTGTTAAACTACTCATTCTGTCTCCTTTCTTCTGAGGCGCAAAAGTGTGAGATTTACCAGCATGATGAATATGTAGAGGACGAGACCAACAGAAAACAGAACTTGTCTATGAAGTCCTTCTGCGTAGCCCATCTCACTAACAAGCTGGGTTGTAAGAAATCTGACGGAATTGAAAGGAAGTGGAAAATTTACACTTCCGCCTGCAACCATGTTAATTGCCATCGCTTCTCCCAATGCCCTGCCTATACCAAGCACAACACCAGTCAATATTCCAGATTTTGCGGCAGGGATTGTTACCTTGAAGACGGTCTGGATCTTGCTTGCGCCAAGAGCAAGAGAGCTTGCTCTCAGATTTGGACTGACGGCTTCAAGAGAAGATACAGACACGTTGACTACTGTGGGCAGAATCATGATAGCAAGTACAATTACTGCAGATATAAGATTTGAGCCTCCTGTGAATTGATGGCCTGTGGAATTTGAGAATATCAGCTTCTCCAGGCGATACATCACAGGGTTTAAAAGCATAAGACCCAAGAGTCCATAGATTACCGAAGGAATTGCTGCAAGTAGCTCTATAGCAGGCTTTACTAGCCTAGAAAGTCTTTTATCTGAAACTTCTGTAAGAAATACAGCTGTCAGGAGTCCGACAGGCACTCCTAGGAGGACACTTGCACCAGTTCCTACTATCGAAGAGAGGATTATAAATAAGATTCCATACGAAGGACTCTCTGCAGTTGGTTGCCATTGTGTTCCGAACAACAGTTCAGGAACTCCAACCTTTATAAAGGCAGGAGCTCCTTTAGCTACCATGTATAGCGTTATTGAGAACACGGCAAAGATCTGCATGAGTGCAGAGGTGGTGAAGATGTGATGAGCAACATTTTCACCGAGCCTTATCTTTGCTCGACTATTCATTCTTGACCTCTCTTACTGTGGCAGGACAAGGCCTACAGAAGAGACAATCTTCTTACCTTCCTCTGAGCGGATGTATTCAAACCAGGTCTTTATGACATCACTCTGACTAGATACATCACCAAGTGTTGCCATTACGAATGGACGAGAGAGTGTGTAAGAACCATTCACAATGTTCTCTTCTGTAGCAGCAACTCCTTCGAGGGAAGCACTCTTTATAGAACTGTCTACAGCGTCGAGGGAGATATAGCCAATTGAGCCAGAGATTGAGGCAACCTTTGCCTTTACAGCACCTGTGGAATCGAGCTCCTGGGCGTAGGCACACTTGTTATCTACCTTCAAGATCTCTTCGAAGGCACCTCTTGTACCAGAACCTGCCTCACGGCCAATTACGACAATTGCTTCGTCATTTCCTCCGAGAACCTTCCAGTTGGTAATTCTACCGGTATAGATATCGATAAGCTCCTCTTTTGAGAGGGAGGAAACAGAGTTCCCATTGTTGAGAATGACTGCAATACCATCGATTGCAACGATGTTCTCAACTACACCCTTGTCCTTCTCTCCCTGCTTCAAATTTCTTGATGCGTTTCCAATATCAACGCTCTTTTTGATGAGCGCTTCGATACCTGAACTAGAACCAGTATATTCAACTGTAACCTCGACTTCTGGATACTTCTCCATGAAGCTTTCACTCATTGCCTCGCAAAGCTTTTCCATCGATGTGCTACCAGCGAGTGCGAGCTTAGTCCCCTTCAAGGAAGTATCAGCACTATTTTTCTTGTTGCATCCCATAAAAGTGAGAGCAACGATCATTACTGTCAAAATTACGACTGTAGTCTTTACTATTGAATTCTTTTTCACTTTGAATCTCCTATGATTCTTTTGATTTCACTCATAGTTTTAAAGAAGCAAAGTAAAAACAAAGTTTTAGTGATAGTAAAAGCTCTGTAAAACCTTTGTAGAGATACAGAGCTTTAATTAAATTATAATAATTATTTGGTTTATAAGTATTTATGCATGAAGATTAGCAAAAGCTTTCTTTAAGCTTGCAGTAAGATAGCTTTCAAAACGTGGGTTAATCTTACCGATGTACTTGAAGAGATCAGCTTCAGTTCTTGGACAAATCTTTCCAACAGCTACGATCTTGTATTTATCAAGAACAAAGTAAGCAGGCACGTTGAAACGCTTTGCGACAACATCGCGGGCTATAAAGTACTCGCGGGTAGCCCTTCTCTGCTCTTCATTCAAAAGCTTCCAGTTGCCAATCTTCTTCCAGCCTGGCTTCTCAGGAGAAATCTTGCGGGCCTTCTTCATCTGAGCTTCGGCCTGTTTAGATAGCCCTGCCTTTTCAACTTCTACAGTGAGTATATCCTCAAGCTGGAAAAGATATTCAACATCGCTCAAAGCATAATTGAGCTGCTCTGTAGACAACGGCCTCTTTAGCCAATTTGTCTGCTGCAACTTCTTCTTGTCAGTTATTTTGGAAGTTATACCGAGATACTTCTCAACAAGGCCTGTGAGATTTCCAGTATAACCAAGACACATAGCGAGCACACGGGTATCTACCACATTCTCAAGAGCAGTGTGATAGTTCTTGCTTACAAGTGCATTATCACTCTGCATGTCGAACCATACCTTCTTGACAGGAGAGGTAAAGAAGCTGACCAAAGCTTCATTCTTCATCTCCTGTCCTCTAGGATCGATGATGTAGTACTTATCGCCGTCGAACACCTGTATAAGGCACAGGTGTTCTCCATATATGTGGAGATTGAATTCCCCTTCAAAATCGACAGCGATTCTTTCTTTTGTGTTAAGTTCTTCAACGAGAGCGATAAGATCGCCACTAGTCTTTATATATTCATAATCCATGACAAGTCATGATAACAGAATAATAAGCTTCGATTCTACAGCAGCATCATAGTACTAAGTATTGTGATATAAATAATTCCCATAATGATCATAGAAAGGAGAAACACAAGAATTTTTCTATCCCTTCTATCTTCCTCTTCGGCGATCAAGAGCTGGTCAAGGTATTCTTCTTTAGAAGGCATTTGCGAACCTCCTATAGGTTATGAAGGGGGAAATGTCAATCTCCTCTATATTTTCCTCTTCTCTCTTTGGTTCCTTAACAGAAGGACAGAGCTGAAGGATAGCAACCTGAACCTTCCTATCAAGTGCATAGAATTCTGGAGAGCCAATAAAGCTCTTCATTGTCTCACGCGCGATTCTTCTCTTCTCAGCAGCAAGCTTTCTACCTGGTCTTTTTTTGACTTCCATTGTCTTATCTCCTTTGATATGACAATAATGAAGCCACCACTGGGACATATGATGTCCTAGTGATAAAAATATTCAAGATTTTTTCAGTTTTTTTCCTCTAGCTACTCTTACTTACCCAAAGAGGCATACATCTTGTTTACAACCTCATTGTATTCAAGAACAAAACGCTCTGGAGAGAGGGGCTTTCCATCACCTCTGAAAGAAAGCACTCGATTAATTAGCTCATCAAAATTTCTTGCTGGAACAGTGAGATCAATTGTTCCATCTTCATTCTTTACCATCTTCTGGTCTCTGTGCCAGATCTGAGTAGATACAACCTTGGCAGCGATGCCTGAAAAACGAATAGTACAAAGCTGGTTCTCCTTTCCAAGGAAGATACCAAAGGAGTTGTGCAGAAAAGCATTCATATCATTTGCAGGAATGCTTCTAATATCTATCTTCTTCTCAAGTTCGATACGCTGAATTCTGGATAGATGGAAGGATCTGAGCTCCTTACTCTTGTGGTCGTAGGCAACGATATACCACGTGGAGCTATAGTTAATAAGCCTCAGTGGTTCAATTATTCTATCTTCACTGTGCTCATCCTTGATATTGCTATAGGAGATCCTAAGAGCACAGTTACGAGAGATTGCTTCAGTTACTTGTTTGAAAATCGAGTAGTCGGGAAGGTCTATGGACTGGGCACGGTATTCTACATTCTCAAGCACTCTTCTTCCCTTCAGGCTTAGACCTTGAGAAATAGTATTCTTCAAATCAGAATTCATTGTTGAGCCAAGAGGAATGGTATCAAGGAGAGAGTTCATGTAAGCAGACAGGATGATCATCCTCTCCTCTATATTGGTGTAATCACCCCAAGGCTTGACGAGTTCATATCGGTGGTTCTTCCTATTGAATTCAATAGGTGCATCCATTCTATTTCGCATGTACTCAATATCTCTACCTGCGGTCCTTTCTGTTACTCCAAACTCCTCGGCGATCTCCCTGAGACTTACCCCGCCCCTCTCTACACAGGTTCTTCCAATGTAGTTTATTCTCTCTGTCTGACTCATAAGGAAATGATATGTCACACAAAGTAAAAAGAAAATAGCGTCTTCTTATCTATTTGTTTACTATTGAAAGAGAAGGAAACAAATAATATATTGTCACACGCATGATAGAACTAGCATTACCTGCAGGCAGTCTTGAAACTGCACTCACAGCTTTTAATTACGGCGCTGACGCCGTCTACTTCGGCATGAAGGAATTCTCTGCACGTAAAGGTGCAGTAAACTTTTCAGAGGAAGACCTTTCCAAGATCAGAGCTTACGCTCTCAAGAATGGAAAGAAAATCTACGTAACTGTAAACACTCTTATCGATGATAAAAGTGTAGATCGCTGTATCGATCTTCTCTCAATGCTTTCATTCTATGGCTGTGATGGTGTAATTACCCAGGACATTGGTCTTGCAAGGATAATGAGAAAATACTTCCCTTCTCTTCCAATTCACGGCTCTACTCAGCTTGCTGTTCACACGATAGAAGGTGTTAAAGAGCTTGTTGACCTTGGGTTTGAACGCGTTGTCCTGTCACGAGAATTGAACTTCAGTGAAATCGAGAAGATCAGAAGAGCCTGCCCAGATGTCGAGCTCAAAGCTTTCATCCACGGAGCGCTATGCTATGGCTTCTCTGGCCTCTGCTCTGCCTCATTCCTAAAATGTGGAAGGAGTGCCAATGGCGGAGAGTGTGCCCAGATATGCAGAAGCTGGTTCGAGGATAAGGACAATGGTGAAAGAGGCTACTTCTTCTCTCTTGAAGATTTGAGGATTGGAGAAGAGCTTATAAGGCTCAACGAAATTGGAATAGATAGTGCAAAGATCGAGGGAAGACTGAAGAGCCCTGAATATGTTGCTTCAGTAACTCGCTACTACAGAACAATACTCGACGAAGGAAGAATTGATCCACGG
>JAILRW010000078.1 GCA_024698005.1 Sphaerochaetaceae bacterium
GAGAGTAAAGAGAATCTGTTCTCTTGGCCTTTCTGGCTTCATCATGGGAGCTACAAACTCTACTGTCCAGATAGTCTGCAACAGAGCAGCCCTCTTCTGGGGTGGTGATATCTACGTTGCTGTAATGACTGTTGTAAATTCAATAAGAGAGATCTTGCAGGTCCCACTCACAGGTGTACAGAGTGGTGCAAGCCCTGTAATGAGCTATTGCTATGGTGCAAAGAGATATAAAGATGTAAGAAGGTGCAACAACTTCCAGCTTACAACCTACATCGTCTACTCTTTGGTTCTTTCAATTATCATTGTTGCCTTCCCAACTGTATTTGCTCGTCTCTTCTCTTCTTCAGAGGAGCTCGTACAGGCAGCTATCTTTCCAACCCGTGTATACTTCTGCTGCTTTGTTTTCATGGCCTTCCAGAGCTGTGGACAGACTGCATTTGTAGCGCTTGGCAAGGCAAAGTATGCAACCTTCTTCTCTCTCTTCAGAAAGGTTATCATAGTTGTACCTTTGACCATCTTACTGCCTTATGCTTTTGGAAGCATAGGCGTAGTACTGGCCGAGCCTATCAGCAATGTTGTTGGAGGCCTGGCCGCATATACTACTATGATAAGGGTAACTAATCGCGAGTTCGCAGAGAATGGCGTTGTGTTATAATAATCTCTGGATCCTTTGGGAGTACTCTTGAGTTGTCCTCAATATCTCTTGTGATCCAGGCTGAGGAACCAATTACCGAATTTTCCCCAATTGTGATGTCACCAAGGATTGTTGCGTTTGCATAGATGGTGACATTATTTTTTATGGTAGGGTGTCTCTTGGTACCTCTGATAAGGGCTCCACATCCATCCTTAGGGAATGAAAGAGCGCCCAAGGTTACACCCTGATAGAGCTTTACATTATCTCCGATAACAGTTGTTTCACCAATTACAACACCAGTTCCATGGTCCACAAAGAAGCTCTTGCCAATTTCAGCACCTGGGTGGATATCCATACCAGTTTCTCTGTGGATGATCTCATTCATCATTCTAGGAATCAAAGGGACGCCTTCCTTGTAAAGGTGGTGAGCAACACGGTGGACAGTGAGGGCTCTTACTGCAGGGTAGCAGAGGATTATCTCGTGTAGGCTTTTGGCTGCGGGGTCGCCGTCAAAACCAGCCTGTGCATCGAGCTTTATCATCTGCCTGATCTTTCCCAGATTCTGAAGCAGTGAATCGATGACTGCTTCAGTTCTTTTTCTTGTCTCACACTCATCCTCATCACCGTTCTCATATCTGTATGCAATGAAAATCTGCTTATAGAGATGAGATGAAAGGTGCTGCATGTAATAGCGCACTTCATCTTCTAGGGTAGAGATAGAGATATCTTTCAGATCTCCTGGAAAGAAGAGCTCTGTAAGGTAATCGAGAATGTTCTCAACATCCTTCATCTTTGGAAGGAGTGAAAGGCCGTGGTTCTTTAGACTTTCAGCCCTTGTTCTGTTGAAGTGTTTGAGGTAGTTATCAAGATACTTTTCGGTATTCATGCAAGAAGAATAGCAAAGCTTTTGTTAAATGTTAATCCTCTTTTTCAAGTAGGATTAAAACCTTTTCCTTAAGTTTCAAGGTGACAATTGAAGCTGCAATAAGCTTGATGATATCCCCTGGGATGAAAGGAACAAGTCCAACTGCAAGAGTCTTTAAAAGATTCATGTGCCTGGAATAACCGAGCCACATCAGTCCTGGTATGTATAAAGCTACATTTGCAAGAAGCCCTGTGAGGATTAGATAGCTGAGATAAAACTTCTTGTTCTCGATTTTCACTTTTCCCATGAGGCCACATACCAGTACTGCTGGAAGCCAGCCGAACATGAAGCCTGCAGTTGGTCCTGTGAGCAGTGCAAGGCCACCACCTGAAGAGAATACAGGCAGTCCCAGTGCACCAAGAAGTAGGTATAGAGCAACAGAACTTAGAGAAAGAGGGATAGGCAGTAGCATACCAGCAAGCAGTACAAAGAGAGTCTGCAGAGTAATAGGTACCGGTGGAAGAGGTATTCTGATAAAGGTGCCTGCAATTATAAGGGCAGTGAAAAGCGAAACTAGAACGGTTGAGATCAGGTTTTTTCTGGACATGTAATTCCTCCTTAAAACTTAAAGAAGGATAAATAAAAGGTACTTTAAATGTAAACCTGTTTACGATATTATTGTAAACCATGACTACCAAGGATATGGTGCTCAAGATTCTTGAGCAGAACAAAGACCTCTTCGTTTCCGGAGAGGAGTTAGCAAAAAAAGCTTATGTTTCTCGTGCTGCAGTCTGGAAGGCTGTCTCCTCACTTCAGAAGGATGGGTATCAGATTGAAGGTGTGAGCCGTAAGGGTTACCGTTTGCTATCTTCTGATCTCTTTTCCAAGGATGAAGTAGCAAAATACTTGAAAGATATTCCATTCTTCTTCTATGAAGATGTGGACAGTACAAATACTGAAGCTAAAAGGTTGCTTAATAATGGGACAAAAGCCCCTTTTGTCTGCATTGCAAAAAAGCAGAGCGGTGGTAGGGGAAGAAGAGGCAGAAGCTTTCTCTCTCAGGAGGGTGGTATCTACTTTTCAATTGCCTTGCCTGCCAATGGAAGCTTTGATGCTGAACTTGTGACGACTGCTGCAGCCACAGGCATTGCAGAAGCAATAGAATCTTTAGGCCTCGAAGTTGGCATAAAGTGGGTGAATGATCTATTTGTAAGAGGCAAGAAGGCAGTTGGAATTCTGACTGAAGGAGTTGTAAACCTCGAAGAGGGGTGTATCAGCGAAGTAATAATCGGAATTGGTACAAACTATACAACAGGAAGCTTCCCACCTGAGCTCAAGGAAATATGTACAAGTCTATTTCCTGATGGAAAAGCTCCACTTACAAGAAGTGAGTTCGCTGCCAAGGAAATTGAAGAGACAATCAAGGCAATCTACAATCCTGATTACCTCACAGAGTACAGGAAACGCTGTTTTGTTTTGGGAAAGGAGATAACAGTTTTGAAGATGAACGCCTCTATGCCTGCAAAAGCAATAGACCTTGATGACAGAGCTCACCTTGTGGTCCAGTACCCAGATGGCACTATTGAGCATCTTTCAAGTGGGGAAGTCAGTATCCGTTCTACCTTGTAAAGGTAGAGTATTTAATGTATGTTATTTTCGTTCATAAGAGGAAATTATGCTTGAAGAAATTAGGAATAGCTGGAAAGAAGTCGTTGAAAGTGAATTGAGAGCTTTTGCAGAGGAGAAGGGAGTGAGTGAAGTTGCTCCACTGCAGGCAGGAACTCCACCAAAGGCAGAGCTTGGGGATATTGCATTCCCTCTCTTCCAGTACTCTAAGGCCCTTCGTATGGCCCCAGCTCAGATTGCAGCTGAAATCAAGGCGCGCCTTGAAAAGAAAACACTTGATGTAAGTGGCGAGCTTCTGCTCGCAGGCCCATATCTCAATGTCAAGCTTGAGATGGGTTCAATAGCTAACAAGATCAGGACAAAGGTTGAGTCGGCAGGTGAGAAGTATGGTCATAATGATAGCCTTAAGGGCAAGAAGGTCATGATTGAATTCTCCTGTCCAAATACCAACAAGCCTCTCCACCTTGGTCACATGAGAAATGACTCACTCGGTATGAGTGTTGCTAATCTGCTTAGCGCAAATGGAGCAGAGGTAAAGAGAGTAAATCTTATCAATAACCGTGGTGTACACATCTGTAAGAGTATGTGGGCGTACAAGACCTTTGGTAATGGAGAGACTCCAGAGTCAACAGGAGAGAAGGGGGACCACTTCGTTGGTCGCTACTATGTCCGCTATGCTCAGTATGAAAAGGAGTGTATTGAAAAGGCACTTCTTAATGCAGGTGACGTATCAGAGGAAGAGAGAGAGAAGATAAAGGCAGAGGCAGCTGCCAAAGCAAACGAAGAGCCACAGAGCATGCTTTTGAAGTGGGAACAGAATGATCCAGAAGTAATGGCGCTCTGGAATAAGATGAATCAGTGGACACTCGATGGTCTTGCTACCTCTTACAAGAATATGGGAATTGAATTCGAGAAGTACTACTACGAATCTGATACCTACAAGTATGGTAAGGACCAGGTCTACAAGGGACTTGATATGGGTGTCTTTTACAAGGCAGAGGATGGGTCTGTACAGATCGACCTATCTCCAATTGGTCTTGATAAGAAGGTTCTTCTCAGAAAGGATGGAACCAGTATCTATATGACTCAGGACCTTGGAACTGCAGTCAACAGACACTCCGACTGGCCATTCGATTCCCTTATCTACGTAGTTGCATCCGAGCAGCAGTACCACTTCAAGGTACTCTTCTATTGTCTCAAGATGCTTGGCTACAAGTGGGCAGATGAGCTCTATCACCTTTCATACGGTATGGTCAATCTTCCAAATGGCAGAATGAAGAGCCGTGAAGGTACAGTTGTCGATGCTGATGATCTGCTTGAGAACCTCTCTGAACTTGCCAAGGAAGAGATCATCGCAAAGGAGAGAGAAGAGCTGGTTGGTGATGTCGATAGTACAAGTAGGAAGATCGCACTCGGTGCTCTCAACTACTACCTTCTCCAGGTAACTCCAGCCAAGGATATGATCTTCAACCCACAGGAGTCTATCAGCTTCAATGGAAATACTGGCCCATACCTTCAGTACATGGGTGCAAGAATTTCTTCCATGATGATGAAGTTCGAAGAGGTCAAGAAGGATTACGAAGGTATCTCATTCGATGGAAATCTTCTCAAGGAGGAGGATGAAAAGACAATTATCAAGCTCATTGCATCCTTCCCTGAAGTTGTCAAGAGAGCAGGTAGCGCTTACGATCCATCTATAATCTGTGCATTCCTCTATGACCTCAGTAAGACCTTCAGCCACTACTATCACGATAACCAGATTCTCAAGGCTGAAACAAAGGAGCTGGTAGTTGCCAGAGTAGAGCTCTCCAGAATGGTACTTACTGTTTTGAAGAATGCGTATGCACTAGTTGGTGTTCCATTCCTTGCATCAATGTAATTGCTTTTTTATCGCTACAAAGGGTCTGTTGTTTCTTACAGCAGACCTTTTTGCTTT
>JAILRW010000107.1 GCA_024698005.1 Sphaerochaetaceae bacterium
CGTAAGCTGGCGGGTTTTGAAAAGGATTGGCAGACAATAGTTCTATCAAGTTCCTGACTTTTTTCTCTAATCCTGCGGTTTTGATATTAGCCAGGTCCTTCAATGCATTTTTGGTAAAGACAACCTGGTAACTCACCATTCAACCTCTTTCTCTGCAACACACTCATCTAGAGGTGTATCCATTCCTTCTTTTACTTTTGTATATAGAGTAGGATTTGACATTATTTCTGCAGTTGCAATGAGGCCATTATATTCTTCTTCACTTAGCACAACGGCATTACCTTCCTTTGTGCTGATGTTCAAAACCTCATTGTATTTGATGGCCTTTTCGAGAAGGTTGAATAGATCTTTTCTGAATGCTGTGGCGTTTGTGTTGTACATTATATAATCCTCATATGTACATTATAACGTACTTGTTTGCATTTTCAAGTGCATTACTGAAAAACGCTATCAGTTAAAGAGCCTGCCAGAAAGAGTGTTCTGATTTATATTGCAGTGCAAATAAAAAGAGGTTCACCGGAAAGTGAACCCCTTTTAGTCTTCTGGTTATAATTCTTATAAAAGACCCTGGATCAGGATTACTACGATAAGGATTGGAAGAACATATCTGAAATAGTGCTTCATCCAAGGCTTTATCTTAGCGCCCTCACCAATATTTGCTTCCTCAGCATATTTGTCAAATCCCCAGCCCCACTTAGTTACACAGAAGAGCAGGAAGATAAGGCTACCAATAGGAAGAAGAAGATTACTTACTATGAAGTCTTCAGAGTCAAGGATATCTCTGCCACCGATGAGGTGTACATTTGAAAGCAAGTTATAGCCAAGAGCACAAGGAATACTTGTGAGAGCAATTATAGCAAGCCAAATGAAGCTGGACTTCTTTCTATCCCAACCGAAGCTGTCCATACCAGCTGCGATGAGCATTTCGAATACTGCAATTACAGTTGAGAAGCTAGCAAATGTCATGAAGAGGAAGAACAGGGTTCCCCAGATTCTTCCACCTGCCATGTTCATGAAAACATTAGGTAGGGTGATGAAGATGAGAGCAGGGCCTGCATTTGGTTCTACATTGAAGGAGAAACAAGCTGGGAAGATGATGAGGCCAGACATCAAAGCAACGAAGGTATCAAGACCAATGATGGTGATAGATTCCTTTGTAAGCGACTTGTCCTTGGACATGTAGCTACCGAAGATTTCCATAGCACCGATACCAAGAGAGAGGGTAAAGAAGCTCTGGTTCATTGCTGCAGTGATAATACCACCAAGGCCAGCAGCCTTAGCGCGAGCAAAATCAGGAACAAGGTAGAACTTAACACCAGCACCAGCACCCTTGAGAGTGAGGCTGTGAATTGCCAGAATAACAATGAGAGCAAGAAGACCAATCATCATGACCTTTGTGACACCTTCGATACCTTTCCTAACTCCAAGGCCACAGACAAGGATACCAAAGAGAACAGTGATAAGCATGAAGCCGACCATCTGCATAGGATCTGCAAGCATTGCACCAAATACATCTCCAGAGCTAACATTAGCATCGCTAAATGCACCAAAAGCAAATTTGAACATGTAGTTGACCATCCAGCCAGAAACTGTGGTGTAGTACATCATTAAAAGCAGACAGCCAAAGATACATACCCAGCCGTGAAGATGCCACTTTGATCCTTTTGGCTCCAATTCAGCGTAAGCAGGGGTGATACTCTTCTTGGTTGCTCTACCAACAGCGAGCTCCATTGTGAGAACAGGAGCACCCATGATAATAAGGAACAAGAGATAGAAAAGTACAAATACACCACCACCGTTCTGTCCTGTTACGAATGGGAACTTCCAAACATTACCGATACCAATTGCACAACCTGCACTAACAAGCAAGAAGCCCAATCTGGATTTGAAATTTTCTCTTTCCATTTCGATATTTCCTCGTTCAATACGATATGTTGATTATGGATTTCCTTCCAATTATGTTATGTAAGATACGCAAATGTCCATATAGATTAAGAAATTAAAGTGTGATAAATCGTCAAAAAAGAGACAAATGTTTTTATAGTAACAATAAACAGCTAAAAAGAAGTAAATTAAATAGAAAAGAAAACGGTCGCCATTACTGACGACCGCCTATCATGACTGATCAAGAAATCACTTCTTAGCAGGCTTCTTGATGAACTTTCTCAAAATTGGGGAAAGGAGCATGAGGATACATGCTGTCATGACAACTGCACCAATTGGGGTACCAAAGAGTGCCTTGAAAACGTTGCCCTTAGCCATCAGGTAAGCTCTAGCGAAGTGCTCTTCACACATTCCACCAAGAACGAGGCCAAGAACGATAGCAGCACTATTGAGGTGCATGTACTTGACTACGATACCGAAAACACCTGCGATAACCATGACTACAACGCCAACTGCGCCACCCTCGGAGTAGGAACCGATGAGTGCGAGCATAACGATGATAGGGCCAAGGTAGCTGTATGGGATTGCGAGAATCTGAGCAAATACCTTAGCGATGCCCATTGCAACGATGACCATGAGGATGTTTGTGATGATCATGGTGATGAAGGTTGCAGAGAGGTACTCTGGCTGGTTAACGAGAAGAAGTGGTCCCATCTGTACGCCCTTGAGAGCGAGAGCAGACATCATAACTGCAGCAGCATTACCACCAGGAATACCGAGGGTAAGGAGTGGAACCATTGCACCACCAGTTGCAGCGTTGTTTGCAGCTTCAGAAGCAGCAATACCATCGATGATACCAGTACCGAACTTCTCAGGATACTTGGAAAGCTTGTTCTCCATTGTGTAACACATGAAGGAAGCGATTGTTGCACCAGCACCAGGGAGAATACCTACGACTGTACCGATCAAAGAACAGCGGAGGATAACCCACTTGATGGAGAGGAATTCCTTAACGGAAGGCATCTTTGTATTGACGTGCTTTGTATCAACTTCAGCATCATCAGCAGAAAGACGCTTCTTAGTATTGGTCTGCTTGAAAACCTCAGTGATAGCGAAAAGACCGATGAGAACAGGGATCATTTCGATACCAGAAAGAAGCTCTCTATTACCAAAGGTGAGACGAGATACACCAGCCATTGGGTCCTGACCGATACAAGCAAGGAAGAGGCCGAGAAGACCAGAGATGATTGTAGTCAGGATGTGATCCATATCAAGGACTGTAAGAATGGAAAGTCCGAGGAAGGTGATTGCGAACAAGTCGCCCTGGCTGAATGCAAGTGCTGCCTTGGAAAGTGGAGTACTCATTACAAACATGATGATTGCAGCAATGATACCACCTACAGCAGAACAGAAGAGTGCAACGCCAAGTGCCTTACCAGCTTCACCTCTCTTAGCCATTGGATAGCCGTCGAAGGTTGTAGGTGCTGAGGAAGGTACACCAGGGATCTTAAAGAGAATAGCTGTAATTGAACCACCAGTAATGGAAGAACAATAGATAGCTACGAGGAATACGATTGCTGGAACTGGCTCCATTGTGTATGTGAATGTGAGACCAAGAGCAACAGCCATTGTAGCACTAACACCAGGAAGTGCACCGAATACTGTACCAAGGACGATAGCCAGTACAACCATGAAGAACTGAGTGCCGCCGAAGACAGCGCTCATGCCATATGTAAACATCTGTCCAAAACTCATGTACTGACCTCCTTAAATAAGATTTTCAAGGAACAGCGCGAAGTTTCTGAGGAAAGGCACTGTACCACGTGGCAATGTTACGTCGAGTAAGCCACTGAATACGATGTGAAGGAAGAGAGCAATGAGTACAGATGCGATAGCAAGTCTGACAAGCTTCTTTTCACCCAAGAGGAAACCATAGCTGAAGAGAACGAAGATTGCTGTAACAACAAAACCTACAGTCTCAATGATCAAGGTTGCAATTGTAACCAGGATCATACCAATGAGCATCTTACTCTTAAAGAAACCAACACTATTCTTGCAGAAAGCTTTGAGAGTAAACTCAGGATTTCCTTTATTCTTCTTGATAATCTTGAAGATGTTAATAACAAGACAGATACAAAGAAGGGAGATGATAACCTTTGGCCATACATCTGGCATGAGGTTAGATGGGTTTCTCATGTATGTCTTAGGTATTTTTGCCTCAAGAACATGTGTAAACATGGAAAAGACCATGAATACAAGTAAAAGTACGTTTGCAATTAATTCAAACATGGGTTTTTCTCCAAAAGACAGGCCTGAAAAACAGGCTTCCATTCAATAAAGATAAAAAACATTGAAAAGGAATTTTTTTGGGGCTGTCCTATCCCCAATTAAAACAATATCCGCCGGACCTCAATGGGCCCGGTGGAATATTAGTCTAGGAAGACTGATTACTGAAGATCAGCGTAATCCTTCTCAAGAGTACCCTGCTCGAGCATGTAGTCTCTGAGATCCTTGTACTCTGCCTGACAGAATGCCTTTACGTCTGCTGGAGCTGGAACAGTTCTTTCGTCGTATGCAGCATTGTGGAGGAAGCTCTTCCATGTTGCGTCGTTTCTGCACTCTTCAATTGCAGCTACGAGAGTGTTGATAGCACCTCTTGGTGTGCCAGCCTTAGCGAAGATACCTCTCCATGGACCAGCATAGGAATCGATGCCTACGTCAGCTGTACATTCACAATCTGGGAAGATGTTGAGTCTGTGCTCACAGAATACGAGAAGTGGAACGATATCGCCGGACTCGATGAGACCCTTCATGTCGTCATAACCACCAACTGCGAGGTCACAGTGTCCACCTGCGAGGTCAGCGTTAACTTCTGAACCACCACCGTACTGTACAACGTTGAGGTCGAGACCGTCGGTAGCAATTTCGAAACACATACCGTCAACACCGATGGATGTAAGCATACCAACGGATACTTCGAATGGATGTGCGGAAACGTACTTCTTGAGATCGGAGAAGTTCTTGATGCCATACTTGTCAAGCTGCTTCTTGGAACCAGCGAGCATGTTGATAGAGTGTACGAGAACGTCTACACATTCCATGTCTTCCTTGAAGTTCATGGACATGTTGCCCTGCATATCCTGGATATAGAGGGACTGAGTACCGAGCATGAATGTATAACCATCAGCTGGCTGCTTGTAGGTATACTCTGTACCGGTTACACCACCAGCACCTGTTTCGTTTCTAACTTCTACAGGTACGCCGAGCTTCTGCTGGAGAAGAGTAGCCATTGGTCTGATTGTTGAGTCAGCGCCACCACCGAGACCCCATGGACATACGATTTCGATCTTTCTCTCGAACTTCCATGTTCCGTCATCAGCCTTAGCTTCAACTGCCTTGGAAGGCTCTGCAACTGCGACTGTAGCTGTTTCGGTAGCTTCAGCCTTCTTGCCACAGCTTGTGAACAAAACCATAACAGCCAGAACGACCATTAAAATGGTAAATGCTTTTTTCATAAAAATACTCCTTATGCAAAGGTTGCACTTAAGTATTATAAAACGATTTTCACAATAACAAAATGAAATGAATTCACCCCCTTCCATTCCTAATGGGAATGCTTTAAAATTGTTTTAGTAAAACAGTAAGGAGGAAAAAGGTATGGATGAAAAAGATTTGGAATTGATTATTACTATTGCACGCACCAGAAACATTACAGTTGCAGCGGATTCTCTATACCTTACGCAGTCTGCAATCTCCAAAAGAATCAAAAATATGGAAAGTGAGCTGAAGAGCCAGATTTTCATAAGAACACATCAAGGTGTCCGCTTGACTACTGCTGGAGAGCTTGTCCTTGAGAAGGCGTTGAAGATAACCCAGGAGTTTTCTGAGATGAAACTCTATCTAGAAAGCCATGGAAAGGATGTTTTTGGAAGTTTGACCATTGGTGTATCGGAAAACTACATGTTCTATCATCTTCCTGATATTGCTGCTTCCTATCACAATAAATATCCAAATGTTAAGCTGACATTCAAAACAAACAAGAGCCACAATCTCTATCCTATGGTCTTAAATAATGATATTGACCTAGCTATTGTAAGAGGAAATTACTGGTGGGATGGAGTGAAACATATTCTCAGTACTGAAACAATGTGTGTTGTGTATGATAAGAAATACGAAGGTGTTCCTCTTAAGGATATTACATATATAGAGAGAACAACTGATACTGCACAATATGCGGCAATGAATAAATGGAGACATGAGAATGGTCTCATGGATCCACCTTCTATCATCGTTATGGATTCCATTTCTTCATCGATGGATTTGGTCAAGCGTGGAATTGGCTGGGCCCTTATCCCTGAAGTTGCTCTTGATAACTATGATGGAGTAAAGAAACCTTGCTTCTTTGCAAATGGTGATCCTTTTATCAGGCAGACATATCTGCTCTGTAAGGAGGAGGTAGCAAAGCTGCCTCAGGCAAGGACTTTCATAGAGGAGATTCTGAGCAATAATGTAGAGCATACCCACTATGGAAAGCAGATGATTGCCAACGTATAAATAAAAGGCTGTCAGATTTATTATGCTGACAGCCATTATTTTACCACTGTGGGTGAATTATTTCTTTTAATCTTGAGTCATAAAGCTCTTTGACCTTGTCCATCTGCTCGTTTGTAAGAGCTGGAATTTCTGCAGCCTTTATGTTTGAAACAAGCTGTTCAGCTCTGCTTGCACCAGGAATTACAGTGCTGACTGCGTCATGCATCAAGATCCACTTTATGGCAATTGGAGCGATATCTTCAGTGCCAAAGATTTTCTTTATTTCCTCTACACACTCAAGACCAATCTCGTATGGAACACCTGAGAAGGTCTCCCCCTTATCGAATGACTTTCCTTCTCTGTTATAGGATCTGTGATCCTTTTCGTGGAAGGTCGTATTGATCGTGTACTTTCCAGTCAAGAGACCGCTGGCAAGTGGAACTCTTGCGATGACACCTACATTGTTCTTTTTGCAAAGAGGGAAGAGTTCATCAAGTGGCTTTAGACGGAACATATTGAAGATTACTTCTATTGCTGCAATGTCATACTCCATTGCCATGATACCTTCTTCAACCTTTTCGATACTTACACCATAGTCTCTGAGCTTTCCTTCGCTCTTCAATTTTGCAAGTTCATTGAAGATAGCATCTTTCTTGAAGACTGATGTTGGAGGACAATGCAGAAGAATCATATCCAGTCTTTCCATCTTGAGTCTTGTCAGGCTATCTTCTACAAAACCTCTGATAGCTTCTGGAGTGTAGCTCTCATCAGTATGTGGCTTAAGCTGTCTGCCACACTTGGTTGTGATATAGAAGCGATCTGGATGCGATGAAATGTAATCTCCAATTGCCTTTTCACTTTCACCACCATTGTAGACATCAGCAGTGTCAATGAAGTTGATATCATTCTTATCAGCAGCTTCCAAGATCCTCATCGCCTCTTCCTTATTGAAAGGGCGGCCCCAGCCAGTACCAAGCTGCCAGGTTCCAAGACCGATTTCAGTAACCTCTACTCCAGTTTTTCCAAATATTCTTTTCTCCATTAAGAGCTCCTATTGAATAGATGCTGAATGATACCACGTTAAATATATATATAGGTATAGAAAAACAGGGGCTTTCTGTTCTTTTTGTACAGAAAGCCTTTACACTGAGTAATACTGTCAGACTCTTACATCTGGATTCTTTTCGCCAAACTTCTCTTTGAGGGTTTCAGCAATCTCAGATCTTGTCTTTCCCTGTTTTTCCATGTGCTTTATTGTCTTGTACGCCTGAAAGAGGGT
>JAILRW010000115.1 GCA_024698005.1 Sphaerochaetaceae bacterium
ATTTATATCCTCTTCTCCATCCATGGCGACTTCTTCAAAAGGCATAAGAAGAGTGACACAGGTCCACTTTCCTTCTTCAGAGTCTATCGAAAGACCGCTCTCCTTTCCCAATAGTCGCAAGCGAACAGCTACATTATAAAGTCCAATATGATCCTCTATCTCATTAGCACCTTTAAGCTCTTCTCTTATTTGTTCAAGTTTTTCCTTCGCGATACCCAGACCATCGTCCCTTATCTCAATTTTAAGATATTCACCTACTCTGGAGATATCTATATCGACATGACCTGGCTCTACCTTCTTTCCAAGTCCATGTTTGAATGAGTTCTCTACCAAAGGTTGCAATATGAAGGATGGAACCATAGTTTCTGTAACTTCCACATCATCTGAGGCATTCCAGGAAAGAGAGATACGATCCAAGAAACGAGCCTTATAGAGAGAGACCAATTCAGATACTATTCCAATTTCACGGGAGAGCAGTACCTTGTCCTCATTACTTCCAAGAGCGTACCTATATAGACGACCTAGAGAACCAATAAGAGCTTCAGTATCGCTAGCCTTCTCTTCATGCGCTGAATACTTTATTACATTCAATGTATTGAACAGGAAGTGAGGATTTATCTGACTTCTCAGCTTCTGGAGCTTCTCCTGATTGAGCAAGTTCTTGAGCATGAGCTTCTCTTGCTCAACCCTGCTGTTCTCCTCAAGAAGGTCAACCTGCTTCTTCATTGATCTCTTCATTCCATTGAAGGCGCTGGCCATATGCCCTATCTCATCATTTCTTGATGAGTCTACATCCTCAAGGTCAAAATTACCGTGGCTTATCTCTACCGACTGATTTGCAAGCACTCTCAAAGATGCAAGTAGGCGGAAAATGGACAGGAATAGAACAAAACCGAGGAATATATTTACATATACAGATAAGGATATGAGAATGTTCAGTTTTCTGTTTTTCTCTATCATCTCCAAATTCAATATACGGTTTTCCTTGATTGAACTTACCAAAAGTTGCTGTGAGTAGGACTGGAGATAGGAAGTACATGGCAGATAACGGTCATAGAAGAAGCTGGTCAACTCCTCGTTATCCTTTTCAACTATGAGCTCTCTTAAGTGCTCGTTCATCTTCTTCCAGCTTTCAAAATTATTGCTGATTGCATGGTATAGAACAGCTATTTCGTTATTTGAATTTGGATCAATGCTGATTTCATCAAAAAGCTTTATCTCTTCCTTCATATGGGTAGATAGTACATAGATAAAACTTTTTGGATCTCCGAATTCCCATCTGACATTCTCATATTCCTGGATTATCTTCTCATTGTAGTCCAGGAACTGGCTTATCTTCTGGACATTCTCCATTCTGCGCTGCTCAGGCTCGAATAGCTTCTGTTCTCGATAATAGGAGAGATACATCTGAAGCAGAATAAATGCAAAAAAGACGACCATAAAAAGTATGATCCTCTCAAAAAGACTGAGATGCCTTATTCTCTTTTTCTTTTCCACTTCTGCCATGAAATCAAGAATAACATCATTTCATTATGAGGTGGAAATACTTTATACTCGTATCTATGACCATTGAATGCAAACTCGACGAGAAAACCTTCAAGGATTTTACTCGCTTTGATATTTTAAGAAGAAAGAAGTACTGGAAGAGTCCAGTTATATTTGCCTGTCTGATGAGCATATCTGCCATCGTCTGTTTTATGATGAACTCTGTAAGGGGTGCTGTGATGCTTGGTTGTGTCCTTGCCTGTGTTGGCTGGGGTATGCCACTGATTTACTTCACAACCTTCTTCTTCTCGCTTAACAAGACTGCAAAACTCCAGAAGCTTGACCCTCCTCGCCTTGTTTACACTCTTGAACTTACAGAGGCAAAGGATGGAATAAAAATCAGGAACGAGAAAGAAGAGGCTTCCTACCTCTGGAAAGATGTATTTCATGCCTATAGGGACAAATCCTGCATTTACTTATATATAACAGCAGGTAGAGCCTTCCTCCTTCCTGAGAAGAATGAAGAAGTTTGGCTTTTGATAATAAAAAAACTGGGAGCAGAAAGAACAACAGTTCTATAAAAACCCCATATAATGCAAAAAGGCTTCCATTTGGAAGCTCTTTTTGTCTAAAGCAATTGATTTATCTTGTATGTCTATCCTTCAAAACTTCAGTGACATCTGCAAGGGTACAGTTCTTCTCTTCAAGCAAGACCAGGAAGTGGTACATGAGATCAGCACATTCACCGAGGAACACTTCCTTATCATCATCCATTGCCGCAATGATCAGTTCAACGGACTCTTCACCAACCTTCTGAGCAATTCTATTGAGACCTCGAGAGAAGAGGTGGTTGGTATATGAGCCATTCTGAGGACTATTTCTTCTATCCTGAATTACACTCTCAAGGTAGGTAAGGAACTGAGTATTCTCCATTGCATCAGGATTGTTGATCTCTGAAAAACAGGTATCGGAACCAGTGTGACAGACTGGACCATCAGGAACAGCCTTGACAAGCAGTGTATCGCCATCGCAGTCGATAAGAATCTCTCTCAGGTGAAGAAAGTTTCCACTGGATTCCCCTTTGGTCCAAAGTCTCTTTCTGCTTCTAGACCAGAAAGTAACAAGACCTCTTTCAAGTGTTATCCTATAAGCTTCCTCATTCATATAGCCCACCATAAGAATGCGATTTGTTACTGCATCCTGTACAACAGCAGGGACTAGACCATTACCTTTTTCAAAATCAATTGTCATCTCTCACTCCCGAATGATAAGGAATAATAGAGTACAGATTTACTTTTGTAAATACTGGCACAATTCTTTTTACATAAGATAATTCCTAGGACAGTAAGGAACTACAATCTGACAGATATTCCTTTTGAAGCAAGATAGCGCTTCAGATCCATGATATCAACTTCATGATAATGGAAGATGGATGCAGCAAGACCAGCATCTGCACAGCCAGAAGTGAAAACCTCTTCAAAGTGCTCAATAGAGCCAGCACCACCTGAAGCGATTACAGGAATTGAAAGGGAGGTGCTTACTCTTCTAGTAAGATTGTTGGCAAAACCCTCTTTTGTTCCATCATGATTCATACTTGTAAGTAGTATTTCACCAGCACCCAGTTCTTCTACTCTCTTTGCCCATTTTATGCCATCGATTCCTGTTGGGGTTCTTCCTCCATCGAGATATACTTCCCACCCTTCTCCATCTTCAGAGTCAAAAATAGGATTTCTTCTCACATCGATTGCACACACAACACACTGAGAGCCAAAACGATATGAAAGAGCAGTGACAAGCTCAGGCTCTCTGACTGCTCTGCTGTTGATGGAAATCTTATCAGCACCTGCATCCAGGATCTTATAGGCATCTTCAACACTTTTTATTCCACCGCCGACAGTGAAAGGAATGTTGATCCTATCGGCAATTCTTCTGACAAGAGGAGCAAGGGTGTCCCTTTTCTCTACTGTTGCTGTTATATCGAGAAAGACAAGTTCGTCAGCGCCAGCCTGTGAATATCTTGCTGCATTCTCAACAGCGTCTCCAGCATCTCTAAGAGAGAGGAAGTTTATACCCTTTACTGTGCGCCCATCCTTTATATCAAGGCAAGGTATGATTCTTTTAGCTAGCACTGTTTACCTCCCCTAGTTCAGAAAGTGTAATTCTATTCTCATAGAATGCCTTGCCAACTATTGCACCAAATAATCCAGCTTCCTTCAGAGTATAGAGGTCTTCTACGCAGGAAACACCACCAGAGGCTATAAGCTTAAGTCCTGGTTCTTTTTCTAGGATCTTCTTATAGAGGTCCACAGAAGGTCCCATCAACATACCATCCTTGGCAATATCAGTACTTATGCAGTAGACCATGCCCTTCTTGTGATAGGAGTCGATGAAAGAGGTAACTTCAAGAGTGCTGTCCTCAAGCCAGCCTGAAGCTGAAACCATACCATTTCTGCAATCAGCACCCAATATCAAACGTTCTGGCCCGAACTTCTCAAGCCAACTCAGCACAAGCTCACGATCCTTTATTGCAATGGAACCACAGGTTACCTGACTTGCACCTGCATTGAAGGCTCTTTCAAGCTCCTCTGTACTCTTGACTCCACCACCAAAATCGATGACAAGAGTTGTTTTTGAGGCAATTCTTTCAAGGGTCTTTATATTTACTATGTGTCCTGCCTTTGCTCCTTCCAGATCCACAAGATGAAGTCTTTCAAGGCCAGCACCTTCAAAGGCCTTTGCCGCTTCAAGCGGATCATGGTAGTAGACAGTTCTAGTACTGTAATCACCTTTTGTAAGGCGAACAGCCTCACCAGCGATTATATCTATTGCAGGTATTATCCTCATCATTCCACCTCCAAGGTAAGGAAGTTCTTGAGGATTTTCTCCCCAACTTCTCCACTCTTTTCTGGGTGGAACTGGCAACCATAGAAGTTGTCCTTTCCCATGCTTGCAGTAAATGAAATTCCATCGTAATTGGTCCTAGCAATCGTATTTGGAGAAAGAGGAACGTAGTATGAGTGGACATAATAGACATAGCTTCCACTTCCAACCCCTTCAAAGAGAGGTGAAGATTCTACATCTATGCTATTCCAGCCAACATGAGGAATCTTGACTCCTTCTGTTTGTGGGAAAAGAGAAACCCTGTTATCAAACAGGGATAGCAGGTCGACATTTCCCTCCTCAGAAAAAGCATTCATAAGCTGCATGCCAAGACAGATTCCGAGAAAAGGTCTCTTTACCTCTTTGAGAGTGCTCATCAAATTTCTCTTTTCAAGCTCCACCATGGCACTTTTTGCCTGACCGACACCTGGGAATATTACTCTATCCGCACTCAATATCCTGTCTCTTTCACAAGTGAGCTCAGCCTTGGCTCCAAGGCGCTCTAGAGCACAGAGAACAGAGCGGACATTTCCTGCATTGTAATCAACAACTGCTATCATCAGAGAACTCCCTTTGTTGATGGAAGTTCCTTGGAACCTGGAACTCTCTTCACTGCCATCCTGATAGCACGTGCAAAGGCCTTGAAAGCCGCTTCAGCTTGGTGATGGGTATTTCCATCAGTGACCTCTATAGAAAGGTTGCACTGCGCTGCATCAGAGAATGACTTGAAGAAGTGCTCGAACATCTCTGTTGGGAAACCACCAACCTCCTGACGCTTGAAATTGACCTTCCAAATTAGGTATGGACGACCAGAGAAATCCACAGCAACTGTTGCAAGAACATCGTCCATCATGAGTATATCGTGCCCATAGCGGTTGATACCTCTCTTATCTCCAAGTGCATAGCGGAAGGCCTGACCCAAAGTGATGCCAAGGTCTTCAACAGTGTGATGCTCATCGACCTCCAGATCTCCCTTGATGATACCGTTGATATCACAGCGGGAATGCTTTATTACCTGCTCAAGCATGTGGTCGAAGAATCCAACACCTGTCTTCAGTTCGCCCTTACCACTTCCATCGAGATCCAAGGAGAGATAAATCTGGGTCTCTCTAGTATTTCTCTCAACACTGTAGCATCTGTGCTTGATTGTCTCTTCCGGGAGGAAGAATTCAAGTAGAGAGCTGTAAGAATCAAAGTTTTTGAGAGCGCAATCTTTTGACTTTGACACCTGATATGAGTTATCTGTATCAACATTATCAAGTGAGATTTCTTTCACTTCAGAATCGAAGTAGATATCTTCACCTGCAAGAGTTTCATAAAAGAGTGAAGGAAGAGTCTCATTCCCAACTCTAACTATCTCCAGCTCCCCTGCTCTTCTTACACACCTGAGCGCTTCAAAGAGATGCTTCTCATAGTGAAAGCCCTTCTCATCAACAAAGCCCAACATATCATCGTAGACAAACAAAACTCTTCTCTTGTTCATATCAGAGCTCCTCAAGTGCCTTCATCAGCTTGTCATTCTCTTCCTTTGAACCAACTGTAATTCTCAAGCAGTTCTCACAATTGAGCTCACGACTTCTATTTCTGACGACAATACCCTTCTTTTGAAGCGCAAGATAGATAGAGTTTGCATCGAGTACCTTGACAAGCAGGAAGTTGGAATCTGAAGGATAGACCTTTACAACCTTGCTACTCTTCTCAAGCAATCCTCTAAGGCGCTCTCTCTCAAGTTTTGTGTACTCGACACCCTCTCTTACTGCAGCTGCATTAGCCAATGCCTTCAGTGCCTCAGTTGAAGATGGAAGACCAATATTATATGGGTACTTTACGTTGTACATTGCTTCGTGAATTGGCTTTGAGCACATTGCAATTCCAATTCGGGCAGAAGCAAGACCCCAAGCCTTGCTCAAAGTCCTCATCAGGACAACACGTTCATTCTCCTTGACCAGGGCACTTGCACTCTTCTCTGTAGAGAAGTCCCAATAGGCTTCATCGACAACAGTTATTCCACTGTTATAAGTTGCAATTTCCTTGATTATCTCATAAGGAATTGCATTGCCTGTCGGGTTGTTAGGAGTACAGAGGAAGACAAGCTTAGGGCTTGTTTCATCGATCATCTTTTTGACAAGAGGTACATCGACCTCAAAATCCTTGGTAAGGGGCGCAATGTTTACCTTTATATCATTGATAGAGGCGAAGACCTTATAGGCTCCATAGGTTGGTCCCATCAAAAGTGCACTGTCCTTTCCTGGATCACAGAAGATCCTGAAAAGGAGGTCGATTATCTCATCAGAACCATTTCCAACGATTGTCATATCGTAGTCAAGGCCGAGAACCTCTTCTATAGCCTTCCTAAGCAGAGCAGAGCGAGGATCTGGATAGCGATTGATATCTCCTGGAAAGTCAATATACCTCCTCCAGGATTCGTTTGCATCAAGATATACTTCAGCAACTCCTTCAAACTCATCCCTCGCACAGCGATATGGATCAAGAGAGGCAATATTTGCTCTCATTAATTTTTCAATACTCATCTCATCCTCACTCTTGCAGCTTCAGCGTGTGCGCTGAGGTTCTCTGCCATAGCCATTGTTACAACGGCAGGCGCCAGACTGTCTATCCCCTTCTTGGAAAGATGCTGGAAAGTAATCTTCTTTATATAACTGTCGACACTTACACCAGAGGATGCACTTGCGTGACCACTAGTAGGAAGTGTGTGGTTAGTTCCTGAAGCATAGTCTCCAGCAGACTCTGGAGAGTATGGTCCCAAGAATACAGAACCTGCAGAGACAACTTTTTCAGCAAGTTCCATATAGTTCTCTGTGTTTATGATCAAATGCTCTGGAGCATACTCATTAGCAATGCTCATAAGCTTCTTATCGTCATATAAGGCTATTGCAGCAGAGTGTGAAAGGGATGGTAACATGTACTCCTTTCTTCCCAGCCTCTCAAGCTCCATCGCAAGCTCAGAATCTATTCTGGCAAAGATTCGTTTTGCACTCTCTTCATCTTTAGCCCTGATCAAAAGAATTACCTGGCTGTCCTTTCCATGTTCTGCCTGAGAGAGAAGATCTGTTGCAACAAATAGAGGATTTGCCTTTTCATCGGCAATTACCATGACTTCACTTGGGCCAGCAACCATATCGATTGCACAGAAGCTGGAAACTCTATTCTTTGCAAAAGCAACAAATCTGTTGCCTGGGCCAAATATCTTATCAACTCTTTCAACAGACTCTGTTCCATAGGCAAGAGCGGCAATGGCCTGGGCACCACCAACTTTGAGTACCCTATCTACACCACAGCGTCTAGCAGTATAAAGAACGACAGGATTGACACTTCCACCCTGGGCAGGAGTTGCCAGTGTAATGCTCGGACAAGAAGCAACCTTTGCAGGAATAGAAAGCATAAGAACAGTTGAGAAAAGAGGTGCAGTACCACCTGGGATGTAAAGACCTACTCTCTGGATTGGCACAACCTTTCTCCAGCAATCGACACCCTCCATTGTCGTAACCCTCTCGCCTTCTCTAAGCTGAGCCTTATGAAAAGCAGTGATATTCTTATAGGCAACTTCAATTGCTGCTTTAACATCCTCGCTGACCAGCTCTTCAGCTCTCTTGAACTCTTCGTCACTCACATAGAGGTCAACAAGCTCGTTATTGCCAAACTTTCTTTCATACTCTCTCAGAGCCTCATCTCCGCGAGTTCTTACATTCTCGAGAATATCATCGACAATCTTCTCGACCTTACTGTCATCAGCAAGAGATCTCTTCAAAAGCTCTGAATATACATCCTTTTCAGGATTCAGATATAAAGGTATTGTGCTCATATTTACTCCGTCATCTTCTCGATATTCAGAACAAGGATGCCTTCAGCTCCGATAGCCCTAAGACTTTCAAATACAGACCAGAATCTATCTTCACTGACTACAGACTGGACAGACACCCAAGATTTATCCATCAAAGGAGTGACGGTCGGGCTCTTCATACCACCAATGATTTCAGCTGCCTTTTCAAGATTATCCTTTGGAAGGTTGAAAAGAATGTACTTCTTGTTCTTTGCAAGGTTCACAGCTTCCATCCTAGTAAGAAGACGCTGAAGGATGTTCCATCTCTCACTATCCTTTTTCTGCATTTGTTTGCCTGCAATCATTACAGCAGAAGTGCGATAGATGACTTCAACCTCTTTAAGCCCATTCATCTTCAAGGTTGTGCCAGTACTGACAAGGTCACAGATACAGTCGGCGATACCGATTTGTGGAGTAATCTCAACAGAGCCAGAAACCTCAACAAAGGAGGCCTTAACTCCATTTTCTTCGAGGATCTTTCCAGTAATTCTAGGATAACTGGTTGCAATTCTCTTGCCTTCTAGACACTTAAGGCCTGTATATTCCATTTCGTTTGGAACAGCGATAGAAAGGCGGCACTTTGCAAATCCCAGATCTTTTATGACGTCAAGGTCGTAGCCAGACTCATCGTATCCATTTCTTCCTACTATACCGATATCTGCTACTCCATCATTTACGAGTGTTGGAATATCATCATCACGGACAAACAAGAATTCGAGTGGGAAGTTCGAGGCAACGTCTCTAAGAACTCTCTCATCGACACCGAAGTCGATTCCACAGGCCTTTATCAGATCCTGACTTTTTTCACTGAGTCTGCCCTTCTTCTGCAGTGCTATTCTCAATCTCTTATCGCTCATATATTGTCTCCTTTGCTCTATCTAAAAAATAAACCTCCGACATGCGGAGGTTTCCATATATATGCAGAAATACCAGCCATGCCCTTGATGGTTACGTGAGGAAATGGTGGTGATGATGCTTTCTATTTGTCATGGGCAAATTCTAAACATATAGTCTATTTAGCGTCAATGATTAAAGCCTTATTTTTCGCTAAATTCTGCTTCTGCAACATTCTGCGACTTACTTGTCTGGTTATAGGCCCTTACAAGCTTGAATGTTCTAATTCCCCAAACAATATTTACAAGGCCTATGAAGACGATACAGAGACCAATCATTGAGACAAAACTAGAACTTACGAATTTCGGGAATAGGAACATTACAAAAGAGAGGATCAGGGAAATGATTCCAGGTCCTGCAAATGTAATGTCTGCGCTATTTGAGTAGAGGATAATGGAACCAAGGATATCTGAAATAGCAGATACAAGCAGCGTAAATGCGATGATATATACGATAAATTCCCCAAGCTCCTGACCGCTGTTTGACAAAGCCATCATTGAAGCCAGAAGACCAACTGCAGAGTCGAGAGTAGCTTTGATGATATTCAAGGTAAATGCCAAGGGACTTATATATCTTAGCTTGAAAGAGTAGATAAAACTGAGAATACCATTGAAGAGAGTATAGAGACCAAAACCCAAAACCATTATGACAATTGCTTTGGAAGTGTTTGTAAGGATAAAAAGTCCGAGCAAAACTGTCAGGACACCTGTCAATATCCATGTTAAATACTTTTTCATATGAATCTCCTTGCCTACTGAACGCAATTATTGTAGCGTTTCACCATGAAGAGCTATAGCACACTTCTTTTAGACCTTGATGGTACGCTTTTTGACTTCGGCTCAACTGAAAGGATAGCACTAAAAAAGCTGTTCAACCACATCAGTCTTGAAATAAATGAAGAAAACCGAAGAATTTACCATGAAGTAAACCTTCTCTGTTGGCAGGATTATGAGCAAGGCATTATCTCTATGGAAAGATTGAAAGTTAAAAGGTTTGAAGATTTTCTAGCTGTTCTAGGTCTGAAGTGGAATGCCAAAGAGCTATCAGAACTCTTCATAGAATACCTTTCAGAAGAAGGTATCGTAATTGATGGCTCCATAAGTACTCTTGAAAAACTTAAAAAGAACTACAAGCTTGTACTAATCACAAATGGAATTGCTTCTGTTCAGAGAGGCAGGTTAAAAGATTCAAATACCGAACATTTTTTTGATAGTTTGGTAATCAGCGAAGAGATCGGTTATCAGAAACCAGATAAGCGCTTTTTTGATGTAGCTCTTTCTATGGCTGACAGCACAAGAGAGGAGTGTCTTGTAATTGGGGATGGCCTTTCTTCCGATATCAAGGGCGGAAGAGAGAGTGGAATCGATACGCTATACCTGCACCTGAACACTCCTTGCCTTGCAAATGAAGGAGATTACACTTATGAAGCAGGAAGCTATGCTGAGGTTCTCAAGCTACTTGAGAAGTGATCAATCCTTGACCTCTATGAGCTCGATATCGAAAATGAGCAGCTCATTTGGTCCGATAAGAGTATTTCCAAGGCTGCCATAACCCAGTTCAGGGTGTAGCCATACTCTTACCTTCTCGCCTTCTTTCATCATGGAAACGGCTCTAGAAAAACCTTTAACAGTCTGAGAGAGATTGAGTATGGAAGCTTCTCCTCTAACATAGGAAGAGTCTTTTACTGTGCCAGAAAGATCCTTAAGAAGATAATTTACAACTACAGTCGAATCCTCTCTTGGGCTCTTGCCACCTTCTTTTCCCTCTCGCAAGATTTCATACTGCAGACGATCTGAAACACTCTTTACATTACCTCTCTTTGCATTGGCAGAAAGGAATGACTCTGCTTCGAGCAGATTCTTTACAGCCTTCTCTTTTAAAAGTCTATCAGCCTCTTCATACAGCTTTCTCTGGAATCTGTTCAAAATATCCTGACTTTCTTCTTCTGTGAAGTAGGACTCTTCCTTGAAGGCATCATAAACACCTCTTGCCAGATACTCGAGATCGACCTCTGGATAGTTTCGCTTCAACGTTTTAGCAATCTGGTTTCCGTAGACGTAGCTGAACTGCTGAACAAGTCTCATTGGTTTTTCAAGGGAAGAGATGCTGTCGTCACTGTGTTTGGATTCATTCTGAGTAGCTTCTACCTTTTTTGTTCCGGAATTGAAACAGGAAGAAAAGAGAATCAAAACCACTAATAAAATTAATAAAATGCTTTTATGCATACTAGTCCCTTCTTTCCCCCACCAGAATGAACTAAAAAATACTATATCAAAGGTTGATAATAGCGGTCAAACAAAAATAGCACTCGGCAGGTAATTTCCACTGCTGTCTGCCATGCAGATGGTTGGAAAATTCTCAACCTCAAGCAAAAGCAACGCCTCAGGACCAAGCTCTGGATATGCAACAACGCTCTTTTTCTTGACACAGGAAGCATAGAGCGCACCACATCCACCAAAGGCCTGGAGGTAGAGACCGTGATACTTCTCAACCGCATCAAGGACAGCTTTTGCTCTTGGCCCCTTTCCTACCATTACTCTCAAGCCTTTTGACAGCATAAGAGGAGAAAAAGGATCCATTCTCTGGCTAGTAGTTGGACCACAGGCACCTATTTCATACCCATCTGGAGCTGGAGATGGTCCCATGTAGTAGATTCCATTTCCCTCAAAGTCGATAGGTAGATTGCCACCCCTGTCCAGTATTTCTTTGAAGCGAAGGTGTACCTGATCTCTACCAACATAGAGTTTTCCAGTTATCAGAACTTCATCTCCTGCCTTGATACTTTTAAGCTCTTCTTCCTCAAACGGTAGGTGCAGTATTGCCATCATAACCTCCAAGAATTCTTACACTCGCCTTTCTGTCTGCCCAGCAGTTGACGCTGAGTGCAACAGGAAGCCCTGCAATATGGGTAGGAGCTGATTCAACTGCAATAGAAAGACAGGTGTTTTCTCCACCGAGGCCACCTGGCCCGATATTTACTGCGTTTATCTCTTTCAAGAGCCTCTCTTCCATTGCCCTGTAGCGTGGATCTGGGTTGTAGCTTCCAGCTTCACGAATGAGCGCTTTTTTGGAAAGCTGCGCTGCTCTATCCATCGTTCCACCAACTCCTACTCCCAGAAAAACCGGAGGACATGGCTTGCCTCCAGCCTTTTTCATCATATCGAGTACTGCATTGACAACGCCCTCTTCTCCAGCAGTTGGATTTATCATCCTGACAGAACTGCAATTCTCACTGCCAAAACCCTTTAAAAGAAAGTGTAGGATTATATCTGAACTCCCTTTCTTGAGTTCATAGTTAATTACAGGAGGAAGGTTCGTTTGGGAATTCTCTCTCTCGAAAACAGGCTCAGTTACTATGCTCTTTCTATAGAAAGCCTTCTGTGCTGCACTCTCGCATCCCTTGTAGATCTCCTCTTCAAGAGCTGCAATATTAAAACGTGCTCTATCTCCGACCTCTACCCAGACATAGAACATTCCACAGTCCTGGCAGAGAGGAAGTGCTGAAGAGGCAGCGACATCTATATTCTGAACAATCTTCTCAAGAACAAGCCTTCCCCTACTATCTTTTTCTGTTTCCAATGCTTTTCTTATTACTCTTTCCACGTCCTCAGGCAGGATGCGGACAGCATCAATGAGAGCATTTTCAATGCTTTTGTTAAGTTCCATGCCAAAAATGTTAGCACATAAGAATTTAGTAAGGAAGACAAGAAAATAGCTTGTTTACACAGCCAAGGAAGATGTTACAGAAGGCAAATCCGATTATTAGACCAAGACCATCAGATGCAAGATCCATCATGCTGCAATCCCTACCAACATACCCCTGGAGAATCTCCATTACGCCACCGTAGGCCATGCCTGCAATGAAAAGTATCAGGATTATGTAGGTGAAGCTGTTAGTAAGGTGTACAGAGTCATCTTTCTCTCTACCTACCTTCTTTTTCAGCGGCATGAAAGAGAGATACATCGAAAAACCAAGAGCAGAATAGGCAATTGAGTGCAAGAACTTATCACTTGTCAATCTGGCAAGATTGTTTGCAACTCTGAAAAGAGAAAAATATGTAATGAGGACAAGGCATACTGCCAAGAGAATATAGCCAACTGTCCTAAGCATATTTGTTAACCTAATTACCATACAAGTAATAAACACAATATGAGAGGAAAAGTAACAAATTATTTACTCTAGGCATCCTTGTACCCAGCCATTTCTTTCCATTTCCCTAGCGATCATCTCAAGGATATCCCTCTTGTCCGGAAAGTGTTTTGGACAGAGAAGGCGTGCTTTGGTCGTCTCTGCCATGAGCCTTTCAACTATACAGGAAGAGTGCAGATGAGCGAGCATCAGAGCCACATCTGAAACATGTCTTCTTATCGAAGAAAGGGCTATGCACCCCTCTTTTAGAAAAAACTCTTCCATCTTTGTGTGATGAGTGATGTGAAGATTATGAATCTTTACAGCTTCGACCCCTAGCTCATTTATAAGAGCGATGGATTCAAGATAGGTGCTTCTTCTATCAAAGCAGGGCATCAAAAGCAGATGAGTACATACTTTGAGCCCATATTGATGCAATCTTTTGACGGCATCTATATAGCACTTCCTATCATGCCCCCTATTTATCTTTTCAAGAGTTTCATCCGAGCTTGTCTGTAGGCCAACCTCTACCCATACCTCACGCTCTGGAGATTTATAGCTTGCAAGAAGAGAGCAGACCTCATCAGAAAGCAGATCGGGTCTTGTAGAAATTACGAGTTCAGAGAAGGATCCAAGGGATAGTGCATGATCATAGATTCGCTTCAACTTCTCAACTGGAGCAAATGTATTGCTCCAAGATTGAAAATAAAGGGAAGCAAGCTTCGCCTTATAGCGATAGCGAATGAATTTCTTTCCTCTCTCTATCTGCTCTTCGATACTGCAAAGGCGCTTCAAAAAGGCACCTTCAGCCTTTTCTCCACTTTTTTCTTCCTCTCTCTGATAAACAGCTACTGCACCAGTTCCATCACAGTAGATACAGCCTCCACTTCTATCACAATTTCTGTTTGGACACGAAAAGCCTGCATCTACCCCAATCCTATACACTCTTTCACCATATCGGGATAATAGGTATTCAGCGTGAGTATACCAAGGGTAGCTCATCTAAACTTCAGCCTCAGAGAAAGAAGTCCATCCTGGGAGAAAGCAAATGAGACAGCATAGTAACCAAAACTCGTCGTATATCCTATCTCTGAGAACAGACCGAAGCGGATTTTTTCAAGATATTTAAAGGATATATCAGTTTTTTCATCTGATATATCAAAGGCTTTATCTTTTTCACCACCACTTACAAACGGACCGATAGAAACACTTGGACCATTCTTTCCCAACATTGAATATTCATATTGCAGCCTCAGAGAAAGATAGTCACGATTCAAGATACCAAAGTCATCAGAATAGTAGGAAGCAGATAGCTCATATGGGAAACGAGAGGAGAAGACAAGAGCTGAAAGCTTGACAGCACCTCTCCTAGTAACAGGAAGAGTCAGCATAGTATCAGCCTTAAACTGGTATACCAGATTATTCCTGAATCCCAATTGCAGATCAAATTGAGTTTCTGTTTCCATAAAAGAGAAATCCTTCTTGAATCTGCCACTTACATAACCATAAGGGAGGAAGAATTTTTCATTCTTCCACAGCTGTTTTGTTCCATCACTGGTTCTTTCACGGCCGAGCATGTAGTAATCAAAACCACCACCTAGATATATGTGAGTATCCCTGTAAGCTCTCTTCTTGAAAGTAAGTTCTCCACCGACTGAGAAATCGGAAGTAGGAATTCTATTCTCCAAGAACCAAGTGCTTATAGCAGAAATTCCACCATAGGCTCCCTTGACTGCAAGAGACAATGAAGGTGTGAACTCATAGCCTATCTTCACTAAAGCTTTCTGACCCAAACTGACACCTAAAAAGGCGTGCTTATAGTCTGCAGTAAGAGAAAGGATTGGTCCATTGACAAGGCCAATAGAAAGACTCTTGTCACTCTTTTCTCCTTCTACCATATTCAAGCGGATACACCCATCCAGGAAGGTATATGAAAGCTGGTAAAGGCCTTTCCAATCCTTAATGGATGAAAGAATATTGGAAATCTCTGAAACTATACTTTCGTTATATTCTGCTCCGATGTATTTCTCAAATAGCTTGCTGTAAGAAGCAAGTTCTGGAGGGATGTAGAAAGAAGAGATGACATCTGCACTCTTTTCGCTATAAGGCATCGGCTTCTTATCACTCTTCCCCACTCTCTGTTCAATTTCATCAAAGAGCTCTTTATGCTTTGTTACATACTCCTCACCAGCGGCCATAATCTCTGCTGATTTGCTATAATCCATGAATGGGAATGCTGCGAGCTCCGGGATTATCAGATAATCTATATACTTATACTCTTTCTGTACATTTACATGTGCCATTGTAGCCACGTATGAATCCACGGCACTCGCGAGGGTCTTAGGATCAACATTCAGTCTGGTGTCCTCGATAACATCGACACCAATTATTATATCAGCTCCCAACTCTTTTGCCTTGGAAGCTCCTAGGTTCATAACAGCGCCACCATCAGAAACAAAGACACCGGAAGAAAGATAGAAAGGCGTGAAGAGGATAGGAATTGACATTGTACTTCTCAAGGCCTCAAAAAGAGAGCCAGAAGAGAGGGTTATTTCCTTGGAATTCCTTGCGTCCATGGTAATTGCATAGAAAGGAATTGAAACATCGTCAAAACTTTCTGTTTTATAAATTGCCTTGTGAATCAGTTTGTTTACATCTCTGTCATCTATCAATGAAGGCTGGTTTGCGAGAGAATAAACATTAGAATCAAAAATAGAATATGGCCTATCCTTTTCTATATTGGTAGGCGTTGAAAGTTCATTTATTGCTGAATTGATATCATTCTCAAGTACAAACTTTTCAAGCTCTTCTCCACTGTATCCTGCAGCATAGAGACCACCGACAAGACCTCCCATGCTAGTTCCAACAATGAAATCTGGATATATTCCTCTTCTTTCAAGTTCCTTGATAATTGGAATATGAGCACACCCTTTAGCACCTCCACCAGATAAGACCAGAGCCACCTTAGGTTTTGAGAAGACCGGTAAAGCTATAACTAGACACAATAGAGCAAAAAAGAACCTTTTCATCTGAGAACACTTCCAATTATGCCTTTATTTCCATTCAAGAAAGAAAGGCTATCAAGCTCTTTCTTGGTTGGAAGTTGGAGGCGATCGACATATAGATATCCACAGGAAGTAGCGATCTTGAAACCACGCTTTTTTTCATGGGATACAACAGTACCTGGAGCTTCAGCACATTCGCATTCTTCTATATCGAATACAGAACCTGAAACAGAACAGAGGTATAGAGGAAGACCATTATAGCTTGTTACAGCCTTTGGCCATGGATAGACAGCCCTTATCTGAGCATGAAGAGTCTTTGCGCTCTGATTAAAATCAATTGCACCGTCCTCTTTCTTTATGAAGCCCGCCCAGCTAGCTGTGCCACTCTGCTCTACAGGAGATGGCAAACTATCTGCCATGAACAGAGGAAGCGCAAGTTCAGGAACAAGAGTTGAGACCTTCTCTTCAAGGCTCTCATTGTTTTCTGTTCCCTGTAGAGGAAATTCTTTCTGAAGGTATAGCTTACCTTCATCACAGCAGAGAGCAATTTCCTGAAGGGAGATTGAAATACTCCTATCACCATTCTTTATTGCTGCATATACAGGTGAAGGACCTCTGTACTTTGGAAGTGCAGAGGGATGGATATTGCAGGTGTGAGAAAAGAGAGCAAGGAATTTAGGACCAAATATCTTTCCATAGCAGAAGGAGACCAAGGTATCACAATTAAAAGCTGATACCTCATCTCTCGCAGCACTTCCTAGATGTTCTGGCTGTAGAACAGGCAGAGAAAGCCTTTCTGCTTCCACCTTGACAGGTGGAGGCACAAGCCCCTTGCCACGCTTTCCTGGAGCATCTGGAGCTGTCAGGACAGCACCTACTAGCCCCTTCTCAGATAATGCTGTAAGGGTTGGTACCGCAATTTGACCTGTTCCCGCAAATAGAATCCTCACCTTCTTGACCTCTTCTTTCCCTTATTCTGGCTCTTTGCCCTTCTTTCATAGACGCGGACCATCATGTCGTGCTCATCCTTATCAAGACGATCGATGAAAAGCTTGCCATAAAGGTGGTCATTCTCATGCTGGATGACTCTGGCAAGAAGCCCCCCTGCCTTGACAGTAAAAGCCTTTCCGTTGAGATCCTGGGCATGTACTGTGACATGAGAAGGCCTTACTACATCATGGTATACACCAGGCACTGAAAGACAGCCCTCTTCATAGTGTACGAGGTCTGGACTTGTCTCAAGGATTTCAGGGTTGATGAAACAGAGTCTTTCATCTTCGCTCTGATGAGTGTCGACAACAAAAATACGCTTGCTGACACCTATCTGAGGAGCAGCAAGGCCTACGCCTTCTGCCTCATCCATTGTTTCAAACATTGCTTCGACAAGGAGCTTGAGAGCACTGTCGAATTCGGTAACTTTAGTTGTTGGTTCGGAAAGCACATCCTCTCCAAGCTTATAAATATCTAACATGCTATAAATTTAACAATAACATGTTGATATTTCAACAGCGACTAGAGCAAAGAAAGGGGATCGATATCCACCTCTAAATATACACCACTTGGAACCTTGTACAGCTCTAGGGCCCTGGAAACAATTCTAGGAAGCAGAGCAGCAGAATAGGAAGATATAAGAATCTGATGACGGTATGAACCTGCCTTCTTTGAGATTATGCAAGGCTGTATACCTATGATTCTCGGACGCTTATCCTCATCGATAGTTTCTGTGATCTTTTCAATTATAGAACCAAGCTCATTGGCACTTCTTTCACTGTTCTCTTCACTCTTTGAGCGAGTTGTCAGTGCAAGCAGTCTTGAAAATGGAGGGTAACCAAGCAGCTGCCTGACCTCAAGCTCTCTGTCGTAGAACTCCTTGGTACGTGAAAACATTACCGCCTTTATTGCCTCATCTTCACTGCGGTTTGTCTGAATTATTACCCTTCCATCATCCTGGTATCTTCCAGCTCTACCTGCAACCTGCTTCAAGAGTGCAAAAGTTCTCTCCTCTGCTCTGAAATCAGGAATTGAGAGAGTGCTATCTGCATTTATCACTCCAACGAGTTTCAAGAGTGGGAAGTTAAGCCCCTTTGCGACCATCTGTGTTCCGAGAAGGATGTCTACATCACCCTTCTTGAAATCTTCGATTACCTTCTTTGCTTTTTCCTTGTCCCCACTGACGCTATCAGTATCAAGTCTTTCAATTCGGGCAGATGGAAATAGCTTTCTTACTTCTTCTTCTACCTTTTCAGTTCCAAATCCTGAAACGGAAAGATCGGTTGAACCACACTTGGTGCAGACCTTTTTGAGTTTCTCTGTGTAGCCACAGTAGTGACAGTGAAGACGGTTAAGGCTCTTGTGATAGGTCAAGGCAACAGAACAGTTTGGACACATTGCTACCTCTCCACAGCTGTTGCAGTGGTAATAGTAGGTATACCCTCTGCGATTCAAAAAGAGTATTACACCCCGCTTCTCTATCAAAGCGTCTCCGATCGCCTTCTCAAGAGGTCTTGAGATACTTCTTTCCTCCCCCAAGAGGCTTACAATCTCAATGTTTGGTTCTCTTCCACCTGCAACCTTGTATGGCATGTCTATTCGTTCGACAAGCCCCTTCTTCATCATCAGATACGCTTCCATCGATGGGGTTGCAGAGCCCATAATCATAGTTGCACCACACTTACTTGCTCTATACTGAGCTACCTGTCTTGCATGGTAGCGTGGTGTATTTCCACTCTTATAGCTATTTTCATGCTCTTCATCGAGGATTATAAGGCCAAGCTCCTTACAGGGAGCAAAGATTGCAGATCGCGCACCAATTACCAGATCGACCTTGTGGGTCATGATATCATGCCAGTACTTGAGACGCTGACTTGGAGTGAGTGCAGAGTGAAGGATTGCTACACGATTCTTGAAACGGGCAATAACATCGTTAGCCAGCTGGTGAGTGAGTGTAATTTCAGGGACCAGATATATTACCTGCTTGCCCTTGGCTATAACCTCTTCACAAGCTCTCAGGTACACTTCACTCTTTCCTGAACCAGTTACTCCAAAGAGGTAGTAGAGACCTTTTCCTTTCCTTATTCTTTCAAGCGCCTCTTCCTGCTGGAAGTGGAGCTTTTCAACAGGGATAAAACTCTCTTCTGAATCAAAAATTGAACTCTCTGTTTCTCTTTTTCCAGAAGGGATCATGGCAGAAAGGACCTGGCCACGAGAGCACATATAGAAGGAGGCCATCCAGGAGGCAAGGTCAACAAGCTCAGGAGTGAATACCTCTGATTTATCTATTACCTTCTTTATGGGCTTGATCTCAAAGTCTGAATTGCACTCCTTGGAAATAGAAATAACAAAGCCAGTAACAGTTCTTTTTCCAAAGGGTACAGTGACTCTGAAGCCAGGCTTTACAGCCTGTTTCTCTTCATCATAGCTATAGGTGAATTCTCCATCGACAGGAATGGGAACAAGACAGGTAAGAAACATCATCTTCTTGCTGCTTGTCTCCTTTCTCTTATATCAGCTGCGTCTCCCGCAAGGCGAAGATCATCCCAGACTGGTCTCTTCAGACTCTGGTCAGAGAGGACCATAGCTGGAGAGAATGTAACTACTGAAGGAATCTTTCTATACCTGAAAAGCTGTCCACGAGTTTCATTGATATTTGGATTGCCGGTTGCAATCATAGAGGAGGCTTCACCTAGGAAAACTATTGCCCTTGGCTTCAAGGCATCGACCTCTGATTCAAATATCTTTACACAATTTTCAGAAATCTCGAATTGGCCACCTGGACACTTGATAATCGAAGAAAGGTGCACTTCCTTATTCTTCTCAAGACACAGCGCTTTGATCCAGCTCTCAAGATATGCCATATCAGGCTTAGAGAGGAAAGAGCCATCTGGAAGTCTCTTGTCCACAACAAAGAGAATAAGTGGATGAGCTGTTCCCACTCCTGGATGGTCATTATCTGGTCTATTCTGCCAGAGAGGACAGGCGTGGCAGTTGATATAGCAATCCCTTACCAAAGCTAAAGGAGATAGAGCTCCTTTCTGCACAGCTCTCATAGGAGCAGGCTTCACCTCTTCCTTGATAGGAGTCACTGTGTAGCGGCACACTCTCAGCTTCTCGGCAAGCTTGTCTTTTGTAACTACTCTCTCAGCCTCATCGAGCAAGGAGAGAAAATAACTGTAAGTTTCACTGTTTATCACCACTCTCCTCCTCGAACCATCTATACTCCTCTTCATCGTAGCTAATCCTTGAAAGGTATAGCCCATCAGAAGGTGCTGTCTGGAGCGCACGGGAACGCTCTTTACTTTCAAGTATCTCTCTAAAGATATCACTATCTGAACGAGCCTGTCCAAGAGTCAGCATAGTTCCCACCATACTTCTGACCTGATGATATAAAAAAGCATTCCCACAGACTGTGTAGATAAAGATTCTTCTGTTATATATATCTCTTGTTTCACTCCAGTAGGATTCATATATATCGCGATACTTGGAAGTACAGTCATCACGTGCAGAACAGAATGTAGTAAAATCGTGAGTTCCTTTTATAAAGGTTGCATAGGAGTTCAAAAGCTCCAAAGGAGGAAGATGGTGAATACCCGTAATGCGATTAACATCAAAAGGGAGCATGTCACTCTTCTCTTTTACGAAGTATTTGTACTCTCTTGCCATAGCTGTAAATCGCGCATGGAAAACACCTTCCATCTCTTCAGAGGACAGTACTCTTACACTCTGAGGAAGTTTACAGTTCATTGCAATGGCAAACTTTTCTTGAGGAATTGTTACACTTTTTGGAACATCGAAGTGGGCAACCTGGCCTAAGGCATGTACCCCGCGGTCTGTTCTTCCACTTCCCTGTATAGTTACATCAAGTCCTGTGATTTCTTTCAATGCACCTTCAAGCACCTGCTGGACAGAAATACCATTGTCCTGACTCTGCCATCCATGGAAAGCTGTGCCATCATAGCTTATAGTAAGTTTTATTCTTCTAGTATTTTCATCGACAGGGTCTACCTGTGGTCTGTGCCAGTCACTTCTTGCCATCTCAAGCTCTCTCAGTTTTTCTTGAAGAGAACCTTCACAATATCAGGATTGGCCCTCACAGTAAGAGCTGCATCCTTGAAGACTTTGCCATTGTATGAAAGCTCAACTGGTACTCTTGCAATCCCTTCCTCGTCTACAGCAGAGAAATCTGCAGAAGCAACAATTCCGTCAGGATCTACAAGGTAAATGAGACTATTATTTCCACTGATTACAACACTTACAGAGGTTGGCACCTTGGATTCTGCAATAACAGAGGAATCAGCTGGAAGCTTGACATCAAGAGGGATAAGGACAGAACGGCTGGCCATATTGAAAAATCTTAATGCAACATAAATAAGAATTGCACAGAGCAAAGCCAGAAGCTTTGGAACCCACTTTGAGAAGGAGTTAAGTGAGAAGCTATTTGTTTTATTTTTCCTCTTCATTCTTATCCTCCTTTTCAAGATCCTGTGGTCTTACATCATGATAATTAAAGAGAGACAGGAGAAGTCTCTTGATTGTGTCCTTGTCCAGGTCGTAATAGATGTTCGCATTGTAGGCAAGTGACATTGCACCACTTTCCTCTGATACGATGATGATAACAGCATCGGACTCCTCAGAAAGGCCAAGGGCTGCACGGTGTCTTGTACCAAAGGAAGCTCTGATGTTTGTCTGTTCTGAAAGAGGTAGATAGCAGGAAGCGGCAATAATTCTTCCACCCTGTACAACAACTGCACCATCGTGCAGTGGAGTATCATGGTCAAAGATTGTATTTATCAAGGCAGAGGATAGTTCTGCGTTGAGTCGGGTTCCTGAATCAATTACTGTCTTGATATCAGTATGACGTGGGAAGATTATAAGCGCGCCACGCTTCTTTTCAACCAGAGACTCACAAGCGACAAGGATGGAATCTATCTGGTCTGCAGAAGTACTCTGTGTCAAACGGAAGAAACGGCCTCTTCTCGTTGCCAAGGTTGAAAAGGATCTTCTCAACTCTGGGTGGTAAAGAACACAGAAGAAGATGAAAAGAGGCAAAGTGATTTTTCGATATAAAAAAAGCAACATATCGAAATTGAATACATTACAGATTCCGAAACCGAGTGCATAGAAGATAATAACTGGTACAACCTGAGTGGCCTTAGTTTCTGCTATGGCCTCATATAGGAAATATAATATCCATGCAAGGATTAGAATCTGCAGACCATCGCGTGCATATTCAAGAAACATGGCTGGATTACCAAAATTCCACATATTTGACTCAGTCCTTCTCTTTTTCCCAGTTCAGCGTTCTGGACACGGCCTTTGACCAGAGAGCAATCTTCTCTGAACGAACACCCTCTTCCATGTCAGGTGTCCACCTAAGCTGTTCTTTCCAATATCTTGACAGATTTTTTCTATTTTGCCAAATACCAATGCTCAATCCTGCAGCATATGCTGCGCCAAGTGCTGTAGTTTCTATAACTTTCGGTCTGATTACTGGAATACCGAGGAGATCTGCCTGGAATGCCATCAGTGGAGCAGAGTTTGTAAGCCCTCCGTCAACCTTGAAAGAGGAGAGAGCAATTCCACTGTCTTTGGCCATCGCCTCAAAGATATCGTAGACCTGGAATGCAGTTGCCTCCAGTACAGCTCGGCAAATATGACGGCGGTCTGCGTAACCTGTCAGACCAGCAATTACACCGCGTGCATCACTTCTCCAATATGGAGCAAAGAGGCCTGCAAAGGCTGGTACAATGTATACACCACCACAGTCTGAGACCTCCAAAGCGAGTTCATCAAGCTCCTTGGCATTCTTTACCATCTTCAAATTATCTCTGACCCACTGGACAAGGGAACCAGCTACTGCAATAGAACCTTCAAGCGCATATACAGGTTTTTCACCTTTGATCTGGTAAGCAACTGTAGAAATCAGACCATACTTTGAAAGGCAGAGCTTTTCTCCAGTATTTTCAAGCAGGAAACAGCCAGTTCCATAGGTACATTTAGCCTCGCCACTATCAAAGCAGGCCTGACCGAAAAGTGCTGCCTGCTGGTCTCCCAAGATTCCACAGACAGGAATTGAAGCGCCAAAAAGGGTGCATTCTCCGTAGACTTCCCCTATTGATGGAACTATCTTTGGCAGAGCTCTGGATGGAATAGAAAGCATGTCACACAGCTCTTCATCCCAAGAAAGAGAACTTATATTCATCAACATATAGCGTGAAGCATTGGTTACATCAGTTACTACCTGACCTGTGAGTTTGTATGTAAGATAGCAGTCTATTGTTCCAAAGATACAATCGCCACTCTCTGCTTTCTCTTTAAGGCCATCAACATTGTCTAATAGCCACTTTATCTTTGAGCCAGAGAAGTAAGGAGAGAAGAGAAGACCTGTTTTGGCTCTGAGCCACTCTTCATCGACCTTCTCCTTCAGATTGTCGATGATCTGGCTACCTCTTAAATCCTGCCAAACAATTGCTCGATGATAAACTTCACCTGTCTTTGGATTGAAAGGTATTATGGTCTCTCTTTGATTCGTAATTCCAATCGCTGCAACTTCACCAGCATCTATACCTGATTTGAGAAGAGTCTCCTTCATAGTTGAAACAGTGTTATTCCAAATCTCTTCTGGATCGTGTTCGACCCATCCCGGATTTGGGAAGTACTGCTTGTGCTCAAGCTGGTGGGACTGGACTATCATCCCATTCTCATCGAACAGGATAAATCTTGTACTTGTTGTACCTTGATCTATTGCACCGATATATCTTGCCATAATTTCCTCTCAAAAGAAAATTATAAGCTATGAGAGAGGTGCGGGCAAACTAAACTTCCACCCTACTCTTCATCATCCTCTTCATCAAAACCATCGTATCCCAGCTCCGATGAAGAAGCCCTTCTTACAGGAAGTTTTCTGACTTCAAAGTCAAGATTTTCATCCCTCATGAGCTTCTCAGGACCCAAAGTAACCTTGAAACCAGAATCCAATTGAGAAAGGATGCGCTTTGCAGCCTCGATTACATCTTCTTTTTTCATGTCGACAAAGCGACTGAGCCTTTTACTTCTCTCTTCATCTTCAATTTCATAGATATATCTTCTGAACCCCAGCATTGACTTCTGAGCTGGTGCCAGTGGTCTGAGATAGCTTCCTAGAACCTGCAATTTTGCATTCTCAAGCTCTTCATCTGTAAGAGTGAACTCTTCAAGACATTTCTTGAACGAGTCATAGGTGTGCTTGATTGAAGGATCACGGTAGCTTGTGAAACCAAAGAAACCCTCCATGGTATCAACCCTGGCCATAACGCCATATGCACCACCTTCCCCTCTTACACTCTGATATAGAGAGCCGGATGAGAGTATTGTTCCAAGTAGCTCTTCAGCTTCCATCCCTCTCTCTCCCCAAGAGGAGGAAGGAACAGAGATCGAGTTATAGGCAACAAAGGAGGAAAGGTCGTACAGGCACTCTCCCTTCTCTTTTATCATTGTTCTCTCTACAGCCTCTACTGGCTTTGATTCCTCAAGCCTTGAGAGAAAATAATTAGCGTTTGCAAGCTCATCATTCGCCTGATTTTCTTCACAGGTTATGTGTATGGTATATCTGGCTCTTTCCTTCAAAAGTGCATAGAGCCTTATCATATTCTCTTTAGCGGTAACGACATCAAGATTGTCAAAGAACTTCCAAGCAGTGAGACCCATTACACTCTCTCCCAAAGAAAGAGAAGGTGTCAAAGGAGCAGAGGAGGCATAGGCAGCAAAGGAAGAACCAGAATACTCTACATTCTCAGAATAATCCCCTAGGATGTCATCGATTGAAAGCTTGATAGCCTCTTCATCATCTATATTGGCCATACAGAATAGGCTATAAACACTATCAAGAGCCTCTTTGACTCTCTCTTGAAGGCATTTCATCCTGAATACCATCATCGCTCTGACTTTGCCACTGGTACTCTTGCCTGTCTCCAGGTATGTCCAGTTTCCACCAGTCTGAAGGCGCAGCTTTCGGTGAATATTGTCCTTATCGCTATCACCTTTGACACCCACAAGAGAAATTGCACGAGTAAGGATACTCATGTACCTCAGATCATCTACAGAAAGGTCTTCAAGATTGATTGCAATATCGATGTAGACTATGGAACCAGTTAGCTGTTTCTGTAAGATTATCTGATCCTCTATTTCCTGCTCGATGATCTCGCACTTTACAGGGATATCTTCGAGTTGCAAAAGAGGTATGCTCTTCTTTGCTTCTTCGCTATCTGCTTCCTTTATGAAAGCCTTGGCTGCCCTATCTTCCTTCTCGTCATATTTGCCAGCGTTTTCATTGGCCAACCTTTCAAGTGCATTGGTTTCATTTACCAGGTAGTCACTTTCAGGCTTTACATATAGTGTCAGACGATGAGGATTCGATAGAAGATTCTTTTCGATCCAATCCTCAAATAGGCGTGGATTCTCTTCAAGCCTTGCTCTCAAATTCTCAAGTTCCCTCTTCGGATGAAGCATCGAAGATGGATTCTTTCCTCTTTCCCAACCCTTGATACACTTGGAAAAGAGAATGCTTCCATTTGGAATTCCACCAGGAATCTCCTTGAGAGTGAATTCATACCTTCTCATGGAGGACTCGATTATCTCTTTGTTGATGCCTTCTCTTACAATCTTCTCAAGGCTTTCAAGGATGAACCTTTCCGCTTTTTCAGTATTCTCCTCTTCCACTCCTGTCATTCCTACAGCGAAAGGAATCTCATAATAATCTGGGCTGATACCACATTGGGAGGAGATATCCTTTCCTATTCCACTTGTCAGAATTGCCTTGTGAAGAGGACAGGAAGGTGAGCCAAGAAGGATATCGACCAGGAGATTCAAGAATGTAATGTCCCCTCTATCATCATTGTGACAATTAGTGAGGAAGGAAAGCATGAGAGTTCCTTCACTCTCTCCTTCGCTTGCAGCGGAAGGGAGAGTCAGATGACGAGGTGCTTTCCACCTAACTGTTTCTTCTAGCCTTGGAGAGAAGTCAGAGTATTCGAAAGAAGAAAGATATCCATCAAGAAGAGCAAATACTTCATCTATATCGATATCCTTTCCATAAAGAAAGAGTCTGCAGTTGGAAGGAGAATAGAACTTTCTGAATGTCTCAAGATATTTCTCATAGCTGAGGGTAGCTATATCTAAAGGCTTGCCACCAGAATTCTTGCTACAGGGACCGTCATCAAAGAGTCTTGCTGTACACTCTCTGGCGACAACTGATTCGCTCTGGCTTTCATCACCCCGCATCTCGTTGAAAACAACGCCATCATAGGTAAAGCCCTTGTCCTTCTTTGTAAGACGAACACCTTCCCCCAAGAATGAAACCTTTCTCATCAATGGTCTGAATACAGCATCTGTATAGACTGAGAATATGTTATCAAAGTCCTTCTTTACAGGGGATGCAGCGGGATAGGCTGTCCTTGTAGGATATGTAAGCGCATTCATGTAAGTGTTGCAGCTTGATGATGAAAGTGCTGTGAATGGATCTTTTACTGGATACTTTTCACTACCAGAGAGGACTGTGTGCTCAATGACATGAAATACTCCACTGCTATCCTCAGGAAGAGTTACGAACGAGTAGGCAAAATAGAGTTCCTTGTCATTGGATAGAATGTGGTATATCTCCATGCCACTTTTATGTTTGTATAGAAGAGCATCTGCTGAGTAGTCCTCGAGATAGCTTTTGTCAATTAGCTTGAAATCCATGTGATGAAAAGTAACCTTAAGAGATAGCTTTGACAACTATTACAGATAAAAATTATGCTGATAATATGTTCTACATAGGTCCACATGTATCAATTAGCGGTTCACTCAGTCTAGCACCTGAAAGAGCAAGGCTTTTAAATGCTACAGGTTTTGGAATGTTCACTAGAAACCAAAGGCAATGGAATTCAAAGCCTCTTCAGGAAAATGAGATAGAAGATTTCAAGAAATCCATGAAGGACAATGGATATACTGCTGATATGGTACTCCCCCATGACAGCTATCTTATCAATCTAGGCTGTCCAGATGAGGAGAAGCGAAAAAAGAGCCTTGCTGCCTTTATTGAAGAAGAAAAAAGAGTAAGGGCTTTAGGACTTAGATATCTCAATTTCCACCCAGGTAGCCATCTTAAACAGATTTCAAGCGATGAGTGCATGCGACTGATTGCCCTCTCTCTAATGGAAGCGATGGAAGCAGTTCCCGAGGTCGAACCCGTGCTTGAGATAACAGCGGGAATGGGAAGTAACCTAGGCTCTACACTGGAAGAGCTCAAGAGAATAATAGAGATGGCAGGTAACGACAGAAGACTTGGTATTTGTATCGACACCTGCCACGCTTTCCAAGCTGGCTATGACTTATCGACTATAGAAAAAGCCAAGTTCTTCTTCGATGAGCTGGAAAACAAGCTTCCAGGCAGACTGAAAGGCCTTCATCTTAACGATGCAAAGGCAGAGTGCGGAAGACATCTCGATAGGCATGAAAGCCTTGGAAAGGGAAAGATAGGAATAGATACATTCCTCTGGATAGCAGAAGATAGCCGTTTTGAAAAAATCCCAATGGTACTTGAAACACCAAATCCTGACTTGTGGCCAGAGGAGATAGCAACACTACTCAGAGGTAGTTCGTAAAGTTTGCAGCAAGGTCCTTTCCATATGAGGTGAAAAGGTCCTCAAAAACCTCATCTTCATCAGCCCAGCTCAAGCTCTTTATATGGTCATCGCTTGCAATGAGGTAACCATCTGAAAGGCGGAAGAAGTAGGAAATACCTTCTGCTGTTCTTATATCGTTTCCAGTAGGAGCAGCATAGATATCAGTGGCACCGACCATTCCCCAGATCAAATACTTAGCTTCAGGATAATCCTGCTTGACCTCTTCTAATATCGCTTCCTTATCCTCTGATTCCAATTTCACACAGGCAGAGTAGATGCCTTCATTGACAAAGTAGGACTTGATTGCTTCCTGAGCATAGGTACTATCCAGGAGTTTTCCTTTTGAATCATACTCGCCTATGCAGATTACAAGTTCTCCATCATTTATGTATGAGGTCTTCGAATAGACAAAATCACCTCTGATTTTATCATTCACAGAATTGAACTTTTCAAAAGCCGCAGAATCGATATACTTCTCAGCCTTCTCGATCCAAGAAGAGAAATCAAGATAGAAGATTACTGTTCCCTCATTGGCCATAGGAGAATAGGACTTACTGAAATTAAAGATTCCATCCTCCCCTGTCTTGAATGTAAGAGAAAATCTCTTCCCTTCGTATCCAGAGAGAGGGAAGTTGGCAGTTACCAGCGCATTTGTAATATTAGGGTGGAAAAGGCCCTTGTCACGGACAAGGCGTACCTTGACAGTTCCCATTTTATCGTTCTTGTCAGATAGTTTGAGCTTTATATTCGAAAGATATTCCGTCGCTTTATCAATAAGAGCAGTGTACTGGTATTCCGGGTAGTCCATTCTTCCCTCAGAAGAAACAATTACCGCTTCTAGACAATATATAACTGACTGAACATCGTTGTTCTTCTTATAACTCTCTTTTGCCTTCTCAAGCAGCTCCTCGATGGTCTTCTCTCTCTCAAGTACTCGGTTGTACTCACTCTCTCTAACCTTTGACAGGTTCTCTTCAGTTGCAGAAGAAAGGACATAGTAGATGTATACATTGCTCTCTAAATCCAATCTGTTGTAATCGTCAACAAGACTTAGACCCGCTTCTTCCACACTTTCATTGGTCATCATCGAGGAGAAGTATTTACCAGTTATATCTGTTCCTAGAGCGTTTGAAACACTGGCAAGCATATTGTTTATCGCTTCACCCTTTGCCTGTGAAAGAGTTTCTCCAACACCTCTGCCAACAAAATAGACAACACCTTCTTTTTCAGGAAGTTTATTGACCCATAAAGGAACACCGCTTACACCGGACTTTACTACCAAAGCTATACTCTGGCAGGATGTCATCAACAATAGAGAGATTGTCAGGAATATAAAGAGAACCTTCTTCATAGGGCATAGCCAACCTTTAGAACAGCACCGTAGCTGTTGAGATTCTTTGTTGCCATATTTTCAAAACCAACACCCCAGAAAATGTGATTGTTGATAAAGTGTTCATAGCAGATAGAAAAACCACCCTTCAAGGTAAAACTACTGAAATCTTCAAATCCGATAAAGCAGGATGCATTCAATCTTCCATCCTGGAAGAGAGTAAAACGGGTTTGAGTAAGAGTGGATAAAGAAAGGGTCATTCCAAGACCCGCATACATAGCCTGATTCTTTGAATCAATTCTGAAAAGAGCCTTCATTCTCATGATAGGAATATTGTAGGAAACAGTTGCACCAAAAGTCGAAACTTCATTCTTTCCCAATCTGGCAAGAGCGCTAATTTCCAGAGGAATCGTCCTTTTAAGGTGAAGCCCTGTCATCTCACTCTTGATCCATACAGGTTGCAAGATTACTGCATCATCAACAATGTAGCTGACGTCATACAAAGCAATCGGGTTACCTTCAAGGTTGACCAAAGTGAACCTTGAACCATTGGAAACCTTGCCTTCAAGTGAGACTGTAGAGCGCTCTCTTGAAGTAATGTAGTCAAGACGTGGGGCCTCCATCTCGAAATCTGGGTTATAAAGCAGAATATCCCTTACAGCATTGAAAATGTTCTTTTCAACGTTCTTGCCTTTTTCATAGACAAGGAATCTTTCCCTTCCGGAAAGTGAGAGTTTGACTCTAGCAATCTCTCCAAGGTCTTCATAAGAGAGTATATTGCAATAGAGTTCATCCCCTGAGAGTGGAAAGTAAAGCTTGTTCACTGCCTCTCTGAGTGCAGTATCTTCCTCTTCAGGAATCTGGATTGCTGAAAATAGCAAAGAGGAAAATACAATTAGTAGAAGTAGTAATAAAGCAAACTTTTTCACTGTTCTGCCCACCATTTAGCAATTTCAATAATAAGATTTACACTCTTTGACATAGTAGGAACACCTACCCACTCCTCCAGGGAGTGAAGGTTGTGCCCACCTGTAAATATATTAGGACATGGAGTTCCTGATTCTGCAAGTCTTGCTCCATCAGTTCCTCCTCTTATTATTTCTTCATACAACTCAAGACCCAGGCGCTTCCCAGCTTCCATTATGCTTCTTGTCGCCTCAGGTAGCTTGCTGTTGGCCACAGCCATATTTCTGTAGGTCACACTGCTGTTGACATCTATTTTCGCATGATAGAGCGCTTCAATGGACCTTGCTATCTTCTCAACATTCTCTATCCTTCTGAAAAAGTTATCTGTATCGAAATCCCTGATGAATATTTGGACTCTCGCCTCTGTCTGATTTCCTTCAAAACCAAGTGCACAGTAGTAACCATAGCGACCATCTGTTGCTTCCGGGCTCTCTGCTTGTGGAAGTGCAGTTACCAGGTGAGAGGCTACAGTTATTGCATTTACAAGCTTTCCTCTGCCAGATCCAAGGTGTGTAGATACTCCGTGGACAACTACCTCTATAGAAGCGGCATTAAAGCATTCACTTTCGATCTCCCCTTCTCTTCCTCCATCTATTGTATAGCAGCAGATACTCTTCTTCTTATCAAAAGGGAAGAGATCCATACCACTTCCGGTCTCCTCATCTGGAGTAAAGAAAACCTCAATATCCCCATGCTTGATCTCAGGATGGTTCTTCAGATAGACCAGAGCTTCCATTATCTCGGCAACCCCTGCCTTGTCATCGGAACCAAGCAAGGTAGTACCATCGCTCGTGATAATCTCATCATCAAGATACATAAGCAGGTCTTTATTTTCACAGACTTTTATGACAGTCCCATTATTAAGCTCTATATCACCACCCTTATAAATATGACACTGGGCCTTTACATTATTACCCATGACATCATTTGCAGTATCGACATGGGCCATGAAACCAATGGTCTGGCAGGTAGTGTTCCCCTTCAGTACACCCATGAGAACAGACTCAGAACCTAGATAGGTTTCAAGACCGAGCTCCTCAAGTTCTTTCTTAAGTTCCTTAAGGAGCACGAGCTGTCCTGAAGTTGTTGGCCTGGTTCTGCCGACAAGGCCATCGTCACTCATAGTGTCAAACTGGGTATATCTAATGAAACGTTTCTTTACGCTTTCCTTAAAATCTATCATGTAACTATTATGGCACACTCTGAACAATTTGGAGAAGTTGGATAATACCTTGAGAGACAATAAAGAATGCTAAGACTAAAAACTCTCCTCACACAATAGCTTCCTGATCCTTTCTTCACCAAGCTGTCGCTCTTGAGGTTGGCATTGATCGATGGCCAGAAGCATCTCATCAAGCTTGTAGCAATTCTGCTCATAATCGGAAACCATATATAGCCTATCTACAATACGCCAATTCTTGATCACATAAACCCCATTGTCACCGTTATCAGTATCCAATCTCTCATATAGGTCTATGCCTATCCCGTTATCACCCGGAGTGAAGAAGTTGGCAATGACTTCACACAATCTGGCCCACCCATAATTGTCGACTTCCGGCCTTCTGAAGCCAGAAAACCTGCAATATGTCAAGAAAGCTTCGATGCTATCCCGACCGCCATTGTAGTGCAGATACACTCCGATATCCTTTTTCTGTGTTGTTATAACTGCCCTATTGCCCATACTCTACCCCAGTGAGAATCCATACTTGCTCATAAGTGGCTTCATATTCTCAAGAACACCATAGAGCGCGTAGACAACGAGTATCAGTCCTGTGACTACTGGAGAACGTTTAGCAGCAGTTCCTGTTGCAATCACTGTGGCTGCAAATGCCCAATTTCCATAGGTAGTACTGTATACTTCCTTGAGCCAGGTATCCAAAGAATCGAACTCCTTTCCATAGCGATAGTACTCCATGACATTTAGAATTCCACTTGCTGCGATACCGGCAGCAACAGAAACTGCACAGGCAGCAGATACCTTGCCCCAGACCATGACACTCGGGATGCACGCATACACAAGCCCTGCTGTCATCAATACTACAGCCTTGACAACCATGCTCTTTAGATCCTTGTAGAAAGCCTTCTGCTGAGCACTTGTCATGGCTCTCGAACACTCATCGTAAATAGCTCTCGCCTTAGCCTCTTCCTTTTCGATATTCTCAACCAGTTCATTGTATTCATCTCTTGGAAGAACTGGTTTTGCAGCCGATAGTATTTCTTCCGTAGTAGTTGCTCTGGATATATTGTCTGAGAAGACGATATAGTCCATTGCACCCTCTTCGATTGCTCTGGCAACTACATAATCACCATCGGCCTGATATAAAAGATCGATATCCTCGATATCGGTAGAAATATCGTCAATTATCTGAGGTATTACTTCATCTAGCTGAGAATCTATAGCCCTTGCGACTCTGCTTTTTACACCACTTTCAATTTCTGCTTTCGCTGCTTCTGCCTCCATAGTGCAACTAAAAAGCAGAAAACAGGTCATGAACACTAACATAGCGAGATTGATATCTCTTCTTATTGCTTCAACTACTTTCACATTTGCCTCCTTGAATTGTCATTCATATCTCAAAGCGTAGAGACAATCAGGGGGCAAAAAGGGGCAAATTGAACCCACTTTCATTGAAAGTGGTTGAATAGATTATTGTTAGTCTTCCTTAAAAAACCAGGGTAGAGAAAATCTGTAGGAGATGACCAAGGCAAAGTAATATTTTGAGTATTGCTTGAAACAATTAGCAAGTAAGCGTGAATCACTTTCACTCACATTCACTGGATCATTCATAGTAAATCTAGCATCCAACTGGAAATGATTCTTGTAACGATAAAGATAGCCAAGGTGTACCTGTGTCATTGCAAAGGGATTGCCAGATGGGGCATCGTAACCGCTTAGATAGCTGAGATCAAGTACATTTACACCTGCATATAGTCCACTGTTACCAAACAGGAAGCAATCAGCGGCCAAAGCAGCTCTAAAGGCGCTCAATGAGATATCAGTTCCAATCCTTTTATAGTAACCAAAAGAGAGTGAGAACCTGAAATTATCATCTACAACTACCCCACCTTCCCCTCTCAAGGCCAAAGGACCATTCAAACTGTCAAGACTCATCATATCAACACCCAGATAGGCGTCGATAGCCCAGATGGAAAATGACAAGAACAGAACAAACAGTAAAGTTATAACCTTCTTCATAAGAAAAAGCTTATTTTCTACCATTCTGTGTAAATTTCTTATATGAGCCCATTTTCAGCTTTTCTGGTTAAAAAAAGAAGAGACAATAGCCTCTTCTTCTTACTGAATATAATTGCAACTAAGTTATTATTCTTCAGGCCAGCCTAGAGCTTTTCTGAATTCACCCTCTCTGGAAGCAAAATCCTTGCCTGTAAATCTTACTTCACCCTTCTCTCCTTCAACAGTGAATGTCACCCCTGGGTGATACTCATCCACCTTTCCAAGAGTGTAGCCAATGATGGCATCGACAGGGAAAGAGTATATGAGTTTAGCTTTATTTCCCTTATCTCTCTTGTAAAAGAGTACATTACCTTCATTTATTACAAGCATTCCTTTTGTAAGGATGCAGGCAGGGCCATCCATGAATATGTAACCAGCCTTTATAGAAAAGAAATCCTCTTTACCCAGTTTTCTCTTCAACTCTTTCAAGCTGACACTGTCCTCAAGAAAATGAAATATCAGTGCCCAGAACATCATCAGAGGCAGAAGGCCATAATAGATAATTCTGTTCTGGATAGGAACAAACATAAAAACAGCAAAGGTAAGAAACAGTAGCAGAAGAACAAATTTTTTCAGCATTAAATATCCTTTTTAGAAAATATAGCAAAAAAGTTGAACGAAAAACAGTTTTTTAAATGAAGAGGAGATACAGATACGTATTTTCGGAGGTAACTAATGAAAAAAAGTATTTTCAATCTCCTACTTGTCCTTACAGCATTGCTTGTGATCTTTGTAGGATGTAGCACAGAAGAAGCAGATACACAGGATATGAGGATTATTCTTGACAAGGACGCATCCAGGACAATTCTTCCTAATGATCTTAACCTTTCTATAAGTGAATACAAGATTACCTGTGTTGGACCTGACAACAAGACCCATGTATACAACACTAGAAGAAGTACTTTCTTACTAGAGGGCGTCCCTATGGGGTCTTGGAATATTACGGCAGAAGGATGCAATGAAAAAGGAATTGCTATTGTAAAAGGTAGTACTACCTTCAATCTGAACAGAACCAATACCTCTGTTACTGTAGTTCTGAATCAACTTATTGGTCAGGGAGCCCTGAATCTTACCTATACCTGGTCTGGCACAGATGTATCAGTTCCAAAGGTTGAAGTAAGTATAGAAGACCAGAGTGGAAATACCTTCCTTCCAACTCGCAATCTTGATGTCAATGCATCAAGTGCAACACTCTCACTTTCAGACATTCCTTCTGGTTCCTATGTTGTTCACGCAATTCTCTATGACAATGGCACGAAGGCAGCCGGGTGCATTGAAGCTGTCAGGATTGCTGATAACAAGACCACTACCGGTTCTTTGAACTTCAACGTAGATCAGCAGCCAGATGTAATAGGTCATTTGACACTGGAGAACAAGGCAGGTACCCCTATTGTCTGCACTGTCAAGAATCTGGAAGCTGGTGAGCAGATTGAAGCTCAAACGAACAGAAGTATCTCTTTGGACACCAGCTCGATTTCAAGTAATGATATCTCCATTGATTGGTATCTTGATGGCATAAAAGTTGGAAATGGCACGGAAATTGAAATCTGTCCTCCCCCAGGAGAACATCGTCTTGATATAATTGCAAAAACAAATATGCTTGGAACAATTGGCTCGACATCGATACCATTTCAGGCTGCAATCCTAGGACAAACAGGTGTTCCTGTCCTTGCTGGTGTCACTAAAGCTTCTTCAAATCTTAAGATTGGAGGAAGAAATACATTGAAGTTCCTTTCAGATGGAAATGTTCTTCTGACTTCAGATGCAACAATGACTGCCACTATCTGTTCCATCAAGTCCAATGAGCTTGTTGCCAACACCAGCATAAAATATGACTTCCCTGTCTGTGATGCCGCCCAGCTCAATGGCTGCAATAAGATTGTGCTTCTGTATGAAAATGCGAACATTGATGGAGCTATCAGGGGTGCGGCTGCTCGCTATGCATATGATAGCTCAGCAATGACACTGACAAAGGAAGTCGTAGGGCATGGTCTTATCAAGAATACCATTACCGATTATTACTTGAAATCTCCAGTTGGCATTATAAAGAATGCAAGTTGGATGAACGGAAACTTTGGTCTGTTCGGCTATACCACACAGCCAAGAAACTACATCCTGCTTAGAAGCATTGAGAACACAAACACTGCAGTTGGTGGTTCCAATAGCTATTACACAGCAGGTCGCGTCGTTCATGGTTCATCAAACAGCGTATCTCAATACACTCTTATGAGTGCTTCTGAAGATGGAGAAAGAATGGTATTTGTCAATCCCGATTCTGGCTATATAACATTCAGCTGGAGCGAAGCAAATCTCTATAAATCTGCTATAAAGGATGATGCTACTGAACTTGTTGGAGCTACTAGCGTTTCCTTGCTCCCTTCAGCTCCGGGTGAGAACGCAAGAGCTGTTGTAGCTGTAGGACAGACTCTTTATGTCTACTCCTGCATAGGAAAGGATATCAGCAAAGTAAGTACAATCTCTAGAAACGGTGATGAAGGAAGTAACGTACAGAGTATGAATATGATTTCAAGCTACAATGAGAAATTCCTCTACATTCTAAATTCCAATTCAATCAGCACCTGGAAGATCGAGAACAACCTACCAGTATTTGTTGCCATCACTGAAACCAGTTTTGCACCTGCAAGAGCTGCAATAAGCCCAAGTGGAGCTTACCTGCTCTGCTGTAGTTCAGATAGCAATACGGTCACAATGTTCAGAATCAAAACGAACTGATTTATTTCCCATATTGGCAGTTATTCTGCCAATATGGATGTTTTTTCATCTTAATAAGCTTAATTATTCATTTTATTTGAAATCTATCTCTTTTTATAATACACTCTTCACATTATTAGAGGTATTACTGATGAACAGTGAAATGCTTATTAGAATAACCAGGTACTACAGAGCTCTAAATAAGCTCAGGACCATCGGTCTAGAAAAGGTTTTCGCACACAATCTAGCAGATGCAGCTGGCGTTTCAGCCGCAATAGTCAGAAAGGATTTCTCCCAGCTCAATATTCACGGACAAAAGCGTGGTGGTTATGAAATAATCGAACTCATTTCAGCACTGGGAAAAATTCTGGGCAAGGGGGAACCTGAAAACTTAGTAGTTGTAGGTTGTGGTAGAATTGGTAAGGCCCTTATACATTATTCAGGATTCGAAAATGATGGCCTCAATATAATTGCTGGATTCGATAATAATATTGACCTCATTTCTGATGACAGGAATAACGTACCAATCTATCCGATCTCAAAATTTAAAGAGTTCTGTGAGCAGCACAACGTCCAGGTTGCAATAATTGCAGTTCCAGAGTCTTCTGCTCAGGATACATACACACATATCCTCGACTGCAACATCAAGGGTATTTTGAACTTCACCCCTATAACCTTGAGACCTGTACCAACAAAGGATGGCTCTATTCCAGTTGTTCACAATATCAACATCGGCCTTGAACTAGAACAGATATTCTATGAACTCAAGTTTCCAAAGAAATGAAATTTAAAGCTTGATGTATCTAGCCATGGAAAAGAGATACTGCTGACAGAGTGCAGGATGTGGTTCAAAGTAAGATAGCTCTTTTCCTGGATAGTATGCATTAAGGACCTTCTTGATCCATACATCTACAGGGAATGCCTCCATTCTGTGAAAACCAAAAAGCAGAATACAGGAGGCAACTTTTTTCCCTATTCCAGTTATGCTCATCAAAAGCTCTTCAGCTTCTGGGTAATCAAGAGATGGAATTCTATCAAGAATATCGTGCTTTTCTATAGCATCCATAATAAAACGATCCCTGAAACCTACACGAAGGTCACGAAGTTCTGCGATGCTGGTTTTTGATAGTTCCTCTGGAGTTGGAAAGCTAAAGTAGCCCTTCTCTACTTCATGCCCATATGCCATTGAAAGGCGATCATAAAGCATCTTGATTCTCTTGATATTGTTGTTCTGAGACAGGATAAAACTAATAGTGCTAATCCATGGATCCTGGCGTAGGATTCTGAGGGAAGGAAACTTTTCAACAGCTTCCTTCAAAAGCTCATCCTTACTTGAAATCACCTTTCTTGCTGCAACATAATCAGTATCAGCATCGTAATAAGTTCTTAAGAAAGCATCACAAAGGAAGTCCTCTTCACCTCTAACTCTGTAGACCTTTTCATTGAGAACAGCCTCGTAGGAGCCGTCTTCTTTTTTTGTCCAGCTGAATGACTGACCACCAGTCAAGATTTCTTCCAATGCATCCATCACTATCACCTCTAGAAAGATACTCTAAGTTTTACAGCAAAATGGTCACTAAAGCCAACTCCTGAAGCGCGTTCAAAAGAAAGAGGGATACCATATTCCGATGCTGTCTCATCACCTAAAATATCAAAAGAAAGATCATAAGAACAATCAATAAGGGTTCTGTTTACTAGCGCTCGGTCATATATATACCAACGACCATTGTAGTAGTAGCTGCCATCAGATGATAATGGAATACTCCTATCATATGCTAAATCATATAGCACAAAGCCATCACAATTATTTATATCTCCAGTTATGGGTACACAGCCTTCGCTTAATGCATTAGAAACATTGATACAAGAAATATCTGCAAGCATATCACAGGTATCAAGTCTCGGCTCTGTGTTGAAATCTCCAATGATAATCAATGGTGTTCTGCTGTAGTACTCTGTAAGAAAAGAAATATGCCGTGCATACTCTTTTCTCTTTTTCATGCACTCATCTTCTGACCCCACGTTGCTTTTGGCATGCAAGCATGTGATAACAAACTGTTGATCATTCTTGACCAGTTCAAGACACAAAATAGGCCTTTGCTCCCCTACGCTGTGAACAGAAACAGCTTTTGGAGATATTTTTGAAATATATCCTACCGAAATTGGATTGTCATCTTCTATTATTCCATAATATAGAAAACCTCTCATCCTGAGACCTCTATCAAGCAGAGCAACAAGGACTTCACGACTTTCAACCTCTTCAAGGAAGATTACATCTGCATCTGCATAATTATCACCCTTAAACAACTGCTGGAAGATTGAAATCCTTTTGTTATATAACTCTGTTGTCCAGCCAGAGTGTCTTTTAAACTCATAATATTCGGTTCCTACCTCCAGATCATCAAATAAGTTCTGTACGTTGTATGAAATTATAGTAAGTGCCTCACTTTCTTTTATCTCCTCCTGAGAACAGGAAAGAAAGAATATAATCAGAATGGACAAAAAAATAGAGACGAACCTTTTCATATTCATCTCTATCTATCAATTTAAATGAAATAATGTCTTAAATATCCTGCTTGGACTTTACAATCTTGGAGATAAGACCATATTCCAGAGCTTCTTCAGC
>JAILRW010000125.1 GCA_024698005.1 Sphaerochaetaceae bacterium
CTTTGACGAAGGCTGTTTCCCTGTTATATAGCTCATGTCTTATTCTCATATCTTCAACTAGTGCAGGATACTTTCTCAAGAGTACCTTCATAACTGATTGCAAGCTGTTAGGACCTTTTACATAGTCTTCAGGCTGAGTAAGGATAACAACATTCTTTTCATATCCCATCTCTTTGAATGCCTTTAGTGGGATAGGGTCGGCGATACCTCCATCCAGATATCCCTTTCCATTTATTTTTACAACTCTGCTAGCAAGAGGCATGGAAGCAGATGCCCTCATCCAAGGATAGTATTCATCATCCCAGGAAGGGCAGTTCACATAGACTGGTTTGCCACTTTCTATATCGGTAACAACTACAAAGAAATCCATTGGATTGTTCCTATATGTATCGTTATCGAAAGGATAGAGTTTGTTTGGAATTGTATCGTAACAGAAACGTACGTTGAAAAGATCTCCAGTGAATAGCCATGACCAGATGGATGCATAACGAGGATCCTTCGCGCGCTCCTTATTATATTTCAGAACTCTTCCGATCTGCTTTGATTTGACATTACAGCCAAAGCAGGCACCTGCCGATACTCCAATTGCACCGGGGAAGGTGATATTGTTTTCCATTAATATATCGAGACAGCCTGCAGTGAAGAGACCCCTCATTGCACCGCCTTCAAGAACTAGACCTGTTTTCATGATGTTTAGATAATAAGAAATTGAGGTATAAATAAACAGTGCACATCTCTGTGCACTGTATAACAATGGTTGCGAACTGTTAAATCTTGTTGTATTGACAAGCATTTCTAGAAAGCTGGGAGATGATCTTTGCAATCTCTTCAGGACTCTTTCTATTATCCTTGGCATTTATCCATTTGATCAGGACCTCATAGCAACCTGCTAAACAGAATTCTACTGTTTCTTCACAGATTGATTCTGGTACAAAGCGATTTATTGCCTTGATTGAATCCTGTATCTTGCTGATCTTCTTCATCTTGTCAGAAAACTCTTCATCAATCTTGTTGGAGAACAGAATCTTGGAAACTAGAAGATTCTGATCTATATATCTTACAAGTTCGATTATGCTTTCTCCTGGATTCTTCAACTCTCCAGAAGCTTCAAATAGCTGGTTTATGTGTTCTAGATACTCTTTCTCGATTTCATCAAAAACCTCGAACTGGCTCTTGTAGTGGTTATAAAAAGTAGAACGATTTATCCCCGCTTTGTCACAAAGTTCCTTGATGGAAATCTTGTACAGAGGCTTAGAGCTCATTAGGAGAATCAGACTCTCCTGAATAAACTTCTTTGTCTGTGTAATTCTCTTGTTTTCATGACCCATCATATAAAACTCCTATTAAAACAACATTGTGTCGATTTATTAACAATAAAAAAATTTACAGCAAAGTGCAATAAATATTAGGCGATTTAAATAAATTTGAAGCACATACCAGAGAAACGAGGCATGTAGAATACCCTTTCATCCTTGATCTTCTTGGTCTGGTTACTACTTCCAAAGACCAGAGTATCGAAGACACTCTCCATCTCGCAGTAAGGCATTCTCCATTCTGCGTCCCTGTCAGAGAAGTTGAAGAGGAATAGGTAGCTTTCCTTTTTGGTTCTGCGTTCGAATATATAGCAGGAATCACTTTCCTGGTTACAGCTTCTCCACATGAAACCATCTAAATTGTAATCCATCTCCCAGAGAGCTGGAGTGTTGATATAGAAGTGGTTGAGGTTCTTTATGTATGCGGCAAAATCCTGATGGATAGGGTAGCGCATGAGATCCCAATCGAGATCTCTGAATTCATGCCACTCTCTGAAGTGTCCAAATTCGTTGCCCATGAAGTTCAGTTTCTTTCCAGGGTGTGCCATCATATACAAATACAGGGCTCTGACCTGACTGAACTTGTCCGAATAATCACTTCCACCCATCTTGTGAATGATTGCTGCCTTGCCATGTACTACCTCGTCATGGCTAAGTGGCAGTAGGAACTTATCATCCCAGAAGTATGACATGGAGAAGGTGATCTTATGATAGAAGCTCTTTCTTTCATTAGGCTTGGAGGAGAAAAACTTCAATGTGTCGTTCATCCAGCCAAGATCCCACTTGTAGTCAAAGCCAAGGCCACCTTCTTCTGTCTTTCTTGTGACACCCTTGTAAGGGGAGGAGTCCTCTGCGATGAGCATTACAGTTGGGTGCTTCTTCTTTATGATGGAATTGAAGGTCTTCATGAATTCAAGGTTTGATTCATGGATGCCTCTTTCTTCGATGCCTTGATAGTAGATCATATTTCTGATCGCATCGAATCTGAGGCCATCGAAATGGAACTCTTCAAGGTAGTAGTTGGCAACTGAGAGAAGGAAGGAGGCAACTTCGCCCTTACCATGGTCAAAGTTGCAGCTGCCCCATTCATTGTAGCCAAGATCATTTCCATATTCGTACAGGGCAGATCCATCATAATTTCTGAGACCAAAGGAGTCTGCAGAGAAGTGTACTGGAACAAAATCCATAATTATACCGATACCTGCCTTGTGACATGCATCGATGAAATGCTTTAGCTCTTCTGGCTTGCCATATCGACTGGTAGGGGAGAAGAAACCGGTAATCTGGTATCCCCATGAGCCATCGAAAGGATGCTCAGAAAGTGGCATGACCTCTAAATGGGTATAACCATTTTCAATGAGGTATGGGATGAGTTCGGCTTCAAAATCCTTATAGGAGTACCAATCCTCAATCTTTGGACCTTTCTTTCTCCAGGATCCTAGGTGACATTCGTAGATGTTGAGAGGCTTGTCGAAATTACAGCTTCGACTCTTGATCCATTTCTTATCTTTGAAGGTGTAATCATCGTGGTGTGTAATGCTTGCATTTCCCGGTCTTAACTCGGAAAAGAAGGCATAAGGGTCTGCATGGTCCACAACTGAACCATCTGCACCATATATTCTGTACTTATACATTATGCCTTCACCCATACCAGGAACTTCTAGTTCGAAGAATCGGTCATAGACACGATTCATCTCCATTTCCTGCCAGTTTGAAAAGGCGCTGATCAGAGCGACCCTTCTAGCTTTTGGCGCAAAAGTTCTGAATACAAAACCTGTTTCTGTTTTATGTGCACCGAGGTAGCGATAGGCGTAAGCCTCCCATCCGTGATCGAACTGATATAAATCTAGCATGTTGTGATTCCCCATTACTTGAGTTTAGATTATCAAGGGTCATGGTGGCAAGATGATTGAATGTTTTTAACTTCTAGTGGTATATTCTTATGCATAAGGGAGTAATCAGCACCAGATGGTGTTATGGCAGTCAACAACCGGTCTAAATAAGGCCTGGCCCCATATGAAATGATGAGACTTATCTGCATGAAATGTAGGTGGGGCTCATTTTTTTTGCAGTAGATAATCTAGGCGGAGGATAAATATGCTAATCGCTATAGTTCTATTCTGTGTAGGTCTTCTTTTCCTGATCAAGGGTGGAGACTGGTTTGTAGACGGTGCAACTGGAATTGCCAAGAAGTTCCATATTCCTGAGGTATTGATTGGTGCAACTGTAGTTTCAATCGGAACTACAATTCCTGAAGTAATGGTATCGGTTGAGAGTGCTCTTATCGGCCACGGTGAAATTGCCTATGGAAATGCAATTGGTTCAATTATCTGTAACTGTGCCCTGATTGCTGCAATCTCAATGACATTCAACCCAGGCAAGGTAGAGCGTGATGCTTTGAAGTATCCAGTTTCTTTCTTCTTCGTTGCTGCTGCCTTCTATGTCTACACCGCTTACTTCACAGGTGTCTTTTCAAGAATGAGTGGAATTATTCTCCTTCTTATATTCCTTGTTTATATGGTAACCACCGTAAACAAGGCCTTGAGGATGACAAAGAGTGAAGAGGTGAAGGAAGAGGTAGAGGTAGAGTCAAAGCTGTTGAAAAACATTCTGCTTCTTGTCTTTGGTGCAGTTGCTATTGCAGTTGGTGCAAACCTGCTTGTTGACAATGGTACGATCATTGCTGAGGGTCTCGGGGTACCTGAATCTGTAATTGCGCTGACCTTCATAGCTCTTGGAACCAGTTTGCCTGAACTTATTACTGCAATTACTGCACTTGTGAAGGGGCACAGTGAGCTTTCTCTTGGCAACGTAATTGGGGCAAACCTATTCAATCTCGTACTTGTCAGTGGTGCAGCCTCTGCGCTCTCTCCATTTACACTTCCTCTTTCAAGAGAGATAAATGGAATCAATGCCTCCCTTGTTGTCGATATTCCTCTTATGCTTGCTGTAATGCTCATCGTCACAATCCCAGCCTTGGTAAAAGAGAAGGATTACAGAGCTCAGGGAATTATTCTTCTCTGTATCTATGTATGCTTCTGTGCATACCAGTTCCTGGGTTGATAAAAAGAACGAACTAGAAAATTATGTAAATAGAAAGGGCAACCGGTTCATTGTGAACTGATTGCCCCTTTTCTAATATAGCCTGATTAATCAGTGACAGCAGCCTGAACCTGAGTGGCAGCAGCTTTCACCTTCGTGGCAATGGCCCTCTGCTTCAAGGATTTCTTCAAGTTCGCCCTTGAGCAACTTTTCTACTGCTTCATCAGCATCCATATCCTTGGCCTTGAAGATAACAGCCTTGTTGATCTTCATGGCCTTGAAAGCATCTTCTCCGATTCCTGAAACGATTACACCGTTTACACCGAGGGTTGCCAGGAATGCAGTAACAGCGTCGTGGCCTTCGAAGTTGTTCTCGATGACAGAGCTGTCTGTGACCTTCTTATCTTCAATATTGTAGATCTTGAAGCTCTTTGTGTGACCGAAATGGCCATATACCTTACCATTATCATATGGAACGGCAACGCACATCTTCTTGAGAAGTGGAGTCTGGATAAAGTCGACAAGCTCCTTGAGTTCTGGAACATTGAGTGCTTCTGCATTGCCCTTATCGACATTTGCTGCAAACTCTGGATTGATTGGAAGGCGACATACGACAGGAATGTCGTAAGCCTCGGCAACCTCTTCGATATTGCTCTTGCCGAAGATGAAGTGGTCGTGACCACAGTCTGGGCACTTGAAGTAGCTCATGTTCTCTACGATACCGAGAACTGGGATATTCATAAGTCCAGCCATTCTGATTGCCTTCTCAACGATCAATCCAACAAGCTCCTGAGGGCTAGTTACTACAACGATACCGCTGATTGGGAGGCTCTGATATACGGTAAGAGGTACATCACCGGTTCCTGGTGGCATATCGACGAACATATAGTCGATATCACCCCACATTACATCTGTCCAGAACTGCTTTACAGCACCTGCAATTACAGGTCCTCTCCAGACAACTGGGGCTGCTTCATCCTCCATGAGGAGGTTGAGAGACATGACCTTGATACCTTTCTTTGTTTCGACAGGGAAGATTCCTTCTTCACAGCCGTTAGCTTTCTCCTTAAGACCAAATGCCTTAGGAATTGAAGGTCCTGTTATATCTGCATCAAGTATTGCGACATCCTTTCCATTATTTCTGGTACTAACTGCAAGAAGGGAAGTTACGAGAGACTTACCAACGCCACCCTTACCGGAGACAACTCCGATTACCTTCTTGATACGGGAGTCCTTGTTTGGCTTCTCCCTGAGATCCTGCTTTTCACAGCTACCTTTGGAGCTGCAGTTAGAGCAGTCGTGTGAACATCCATCACTCATTCGTCTATTCTCCTGATAAAATAACTGATGTTATTGTTTGTTATATCTTTGAAATATAACAACAATATCGATTAACGAAAAGGTTGTGCTCTGTTATATTTACCAACATGATTAAGGAAGAGTGTAAGAGAAAATTCTACAACATAGCAGCACTGTATCTTCAGGAACACTTCGAGCAGGGGACAAGTAGAACATGGATAAGAAATGTTCTTACAAACCCTCGCTTTGCTGACTTCATCTTCCTATACGAAAACCAGATCTACACAGTAATCCTTGCAGGTGTAAAAATAGTTGGGAAAACTATTGTTCCCAATATAGATAGAAGTGAAGTTGAAAGACTTATCCACATCTCTGAAGCAAATTCATTAATCCCATGTCTTATGCTTTTTCTTGAAAAGGAGCTTTCTCCTCTGTTTCCCAATGGATGGAATCTGATAGATGCCAGAGAGTATCTGCTATATGACAGGGCAAGAGCGATAATTCCAGAAGAGCTATCTGATGATGAGGAAGTTGAGATGTCCCCATGGGAGTGCCAGGATATGGCAACCCTGATTGTCCGACAGAGCTTGAAGAAGGCTGGCACAGAGGTTCTAAGCTATCAGGATACCTCTATGGAGGATGCACAGATAATGATCCGCACTAAGGAGGGCAATAGAGGGGCAATCTTCGTGCGCTATTCAATTTACCCTGTGCAAGATGCTGAGGTCCCAAAGAATATCTCATCCTTGATGGATGTTGCCAGGAAAAAGCATAAGGCAGAGCTTTTCTATTTTGCCTCTGTTTCCTTTGCTCCTAGAGAGGGCAAGGACCATCTCATTAGAAGCCAGGAGCTCAGAGTCAAGTTTTCGGGTCTTGTGGAGTTGACCAGTGGTTGAGCTTATCTTTCTGTTATTATTTTCCTCTGTAATCCTCTGCTTTTCATTTCTTAGCCTGCCTCTGCTAGCTTCTCTGCTTGTCGGTTATGTACTTTTCTTTATCTATGGTCTAATAAAGGAATATACCATTTCCAATATGTTCTCCTTTTCAATTGCAGGAATTGCAACTGCAAGAAATGTAATGCTCCAACTTGTGATAATAGGGGCGATGACAGGGCTCTGGAGAGCAATTGGAACAATTAGCTATATCGTCTATTCCACCTATGGGCTTGCAACCCCTGGAACAATAATACTCTCGACCTTTCTGCTGTGTGCCCTTGTCTCTACACTTATTGGAAGCTCTATGGGAACAAGTGCGACCATGGGTGTAATCTGTGCAACTACCGCCTTTTCTATGGGACTTGATCCCGCTATCGTAGGAGGAGCAGTTCTCTCAGGCTGTGCAGTAGGGGACAGGTGCTCTCCTGTTTCAGGTCCTGCTACCCTCATCTCCTCCCTCACAGAGACTGATATTTACGACTTTTGCCGCATGATGGTGAGAACAGCAGTGCTTCCATTCATACTTACTGGAATTATCTATTATTTCATCGGTGGAAAGGCTTCCAATGTGGTTATCTCTTCCCCAATTGAACTATTTGAAAGCTACTATGACATGAGCATTTGGATGCTGCTTCCTGCAGTTGTGTTGATAATTCTGATAATTGTAAGGCTCAAGGTTCGCCACGCGATGCTGATAAGTGTAGTTGTTTCTGTCATCGTTGGAATCTTTAACCATTCATTGAGTTTCAGAAAGATATTCTCAATCATTATCTTCGGCTTCCACCCTGAAAACGAAGAGATCGCACGCCTTCTTGCAGGCGGCGGGGTCGTTTCCATGGCCAAGATAATCGGCATCATCCTGATATCTTCAACATACTCAGGGATATTTAAAGGCACAGGCTTTCTAAATGGAATAAAGAAGCTGGTAAAACACCTTTCAGATAGAACGAATACCTTCTTCGCCACTTTGGTAACCTCAATCGCAACTTCAATGCTTGCATGCAACCAGACTCTATCTGTAATGCTTACCAATGATGTGTGTTCAGAGTTGGTCGATGACAATGAAAAGAGGGCAATCTACCTATCTGATACAGCAATTCTTGTTGCAGAACTTATCCCCTGGTCTATAGCTGGTACAGCAGTTCTTCTGTTTGTTGGCTCTCCTATTACCGGACTTCTATTTTCTTTCTATAACTATCTTCTTCCTCTGTGCACCCTTCTCTTCAGCTGCTTTGAAAAAAAGGTTTTTGACCGCTATATAGGAAAGAAGCTTTCTTAGTTTTTCAAACTCTGCTAAACTCCAAACTCGAGGTTCAATATGGCAGAAGCATTCAAGAGAGAGATTAGAGAGGATGGCAAGGTAGTCCTTGTTAACTATACCAACAATGATATTGAGGTCGTTATTCCTGAGGATATCGATATCATTGGTCCCAGAGTCTTCTTCTCTGCAAGCAAGATGGAAACTCTTGTGCTGAATGATAGAGTGTGTGAAATCCCAGTAGATTCCTTCTGCTACAATATTTCTTTTACTAACTTCTCTGTCCCAGAATCAAATCCCTTCTTTTCTGAGCGTGATGGCCTTCTTTATACAAAGGATGGAAAGACTCTCTTGAACTATCCACCAGCTAGGAAAGCTGAAAGCTATGAGATAGAGGAGGGGGTTACGTCAATGAGACAGTCATTCAGATATGGCCCTAGGTTCCTTTTTGAAATCACAACCCCTTCGACTTTCGCAGAGCTTCCTGATGATGCATTCCGCTGCAGCTTCACAGTCAGGAAGGTCAAGATCAAGGATAATGTCAGGAGAATTGGCAAGAGATGCTTCTCCTTCTCGACCGATCTCGAGAGTATAGCTCTGCCTTCAACTCTTGAAGAGATTGATGAGGAGGCCTTCAGAGGACTAACAAGTCTTTCTGAAATAGAAATTCCTGAATCTGTCAAAAAGATTGCACCCAGAGCATTTGTTGGCTGTCCTCTTTTGAAGAGTGTCAAGATCTCATCCACCTGTGAGATTGCTCCAGATAGTTTTGATAGTTCAGTTATAGTAGAGCGCTATTGATCATAGCTTCATATTATCTCTGCCCAAAGTCTTGAAATCAGAGATGAAGCTTTCGATTGCCCTGTCTGTGCCTTCATTCTCAATTAGTTTTACCATCATCTCAGGAGATAGGGTGATGGCATCAACTGCACCTCTCATAAGAGGCTCGACCTGGTCTACCCTCTTGAAAGAGGCAGCAAGCACCTTTGTTCCAAACTTGTTCGCTCTCAGCATTTCCTGAATAGATAAAGCAGTTTTAACACCATCCTGGCCAGCTTTCTCTATCCTGTTTACATATGGTGCAACATAAGAGGCTCCACAGAGAGCTGCCATAAAGGCCTGTCCTGTTGTAAATACTGCAGTAGCAGTTGTCCTTATCTTAAGTCTGCTTAGCTCTCTTATCGCTTTCAACCCTTCCTGATTAACTGGAACCTTTACAAAGGTATCACTTCCAAGAACCTTTACGATTGAAACTGCTTCACTGACAATATCCTCTGCCCTTGTGCAAAGGGCCTCAGCGTGGAGTTCATCATCATCAATAAACTCTCTGATTTCTTTTAATACCTCATAGGGTTCTCTCTTGACTCTCGAAAGAAGGGTAGGATTGGTAGTAACTCCTGTGATCGGAAAATTCTTGTATAGCTCTCTTATGATATTTATATCTGCACAATCTAGGATCAACTGCATTATTGGCCTCTTGAAAACAATATACCATAAAACTAAAAGCCTCGTCCTGCAAAAAGCAGGACGAGGACAATGTATTGTGAACCCCTTTTGTATCCGAGATAAACTCCTGTGAAAAACATTTATGAAAACGTTTTCATAAATCTATATTAACAACTTACATCATCTTTTATGGGAAGTCAATTATTTTTATTTAATTTGTTTCAGGATAAAGAGTTCAGAGTGTCATATGTTATTTTAATAACATGGGTTTCATGAAAGAATTTTCACGAAATTACTAAAAACTGGTAATTGTAAATTTTGGTAATGTAACAAGATAAAAAAAAATAAGAATTTCTAAACTTCTGACAATATTAGGCGTTCCTGCAAAAAGTAGTGGTAAAATTTTTTTCTTCAGAATTTGGGTCCAAATCGTAATTTAGCCGAAAACAGCATATTTTAGTCATTTCAGAAGCAAAAAAAGAAAGAATGTATAAGAATTTTGATCTATATATATATTATTTGGTTATCAAGTCTTCTGGTTATAGTAAGCTTTCCACTATTCAAATACGCATTGCGATAGAAATATAAGAGTACAAAAAAATAATTATTCGTCTATCTCCATATTTGGCAACAGATTAGCGAGAGAGGACAAAAAAGTTTGCAAAAAAGTGGAAAAAAGGGGTTGAAAAAAAGGGAATAAAGGTATAAGTTCTACATCCGTTGGCCACATCGGCCGACAGGTTCTTTTA
>JAILRW010000145.1 GCA_024698005.1 Sphaerochaetaceae bacterium
ATAGTAGGAAAGAACATTATCAACTCCACTTGCTGTGGATGTAGTTACCTGGAACGAAGCTGGAACTGCTGATACAATCACTGTATTGCCTGCTGCGAACGATGGGACAACACAGAGCAGAACAAGCAGAGCAAGAATCAACGATTTCTTCATTGAAAACTCCTTTGTTACAAAAGTTGCTGAAAAAAAATGATACTCACCCTCCATGCTTGTTGTAAATATCTATTTATAAGAAATACTTATTTTTTTAATATAAACAATATTAGAAATGATGCATAAAATCATCTATTGAAATTATTAAAATACAAATTCAAGTAAAATATTCCAGATAGAAAAACAGCTAGTTATATTAATTTATACATCTTGGGGTATAACTGTTGTGTATTAGGAATCAAAAGAACTTGTCCTCTTATCGTATTATATACAATCAAGAGACATATATATATAGCAAAGACAACATTCATACTTAAGAGATGATGAGAATAAACATATTTCAATCTCCATTCTTTCACAGATAACAAAAACATCTAATCTTTCTACTTTCATCCTCAACCGTGATATACTGAACATCGGCATCAGGAGGTCCAATATGGATAAAAAGTACATAATAGATACACAAGAGAACAAGAAGTTCCTAGAAGACATAAGAGAAGGAATCCTTTCATTTGGACACCGCTTCCCTTCCCCTGGTGGTTCATCCTACTACCTTGGTGATGACGGAACTCCTTGGACAGATCGTCCAAGAGAGACTTGGATCACTTCAAGAATGGCACATGTTTACTCCATTGGAACTTTCCTTGGACATGAAAAGAGTGAAGAACTTGCAGATACAGCAATAAAAGGACTACTAGGAGAGCTAAACGACAAAGAGCATGGTGGCTACTATGCCGGAATCAAGAAAGATGGCTCTATACTGCCAACAAAGCAGTGCTATGCGCATGCTTTTGTTATCCTAGCTGCAACCTCAGGTGTGCTTGCAAATAGGAAGGGAGCTGAAAAGCTCCTCTCAGATGCAATAGAAGTCTACGATAAGTACTTCTGGAATGAAGAGGAAGGGCTATCAGTAGATACCTGGAATACTGAATTCACCCTACTCGATCCATATAGAGGCCTGAATGCCAACATGCACACAGTTGAAGCCTTCCTTGCCGCAAGTGATGTGACGGGAGATGAGAAGTATCGAATACGTGCAGGAAGGATAATAAGAACAGTAAGGAAATGGGCAGAGAGCAATAACTATCGAATTCCTGAACACTACTCAAGTAAATGGGTTGCCGACCTTGATTGCAATAAGGACCACCCAGATGATCCATTCAAGCCATATGGAGCAACCCCTGGACATGGAATCGAGTGGTCAAGATTGGTACTCCAGTGGGCACTTTCCACATTCAAGAAGGATTCAGCAGAACTTGATGACTTCATCTCCTACTCTGAGAAACTCTTTGATAGAGCAATTTCAGATGCATGGAATGTAGATAATGTACCTGGTATTGCATACACAACTGACTGGGATGGAAAACCTGTGGTAAAAGACAGGATGCACTGGACGCTTGCTGAAGCAATCAACACATCAGCGTCCCTCTACCACACTACAGGAAAAGAAAAGTATGCATCCCTCTATTCTGATTTCATGAAGTACCTTGATGAGAAGGTTCTTGACCATGTGAATGGCTCATGGTTCCACCAGCTGGATGAGAACAACAATGTCATTGGAACAGTATGGCCAGGAAAGTCTGATCTCTATCATGCATTCCAGGCAACACTCATCCCTTATCATAACGCGTCTCTCTCCATTGCACCTGCTGTAAAGAATTCAAGATAGAGAAAATAATTCCATAAGGTTATTTTTGGTTGCCTTACTTGGAAGAGGAGTGTATCATTTAATTTGAAAAATGAAACATAGTTTCAAATTATTCGCATTTTTTATTCCAAGAGGAGAAAAGATATGAATCTTAATCTTAGACCTGCTGAAGAATGCAGGTATGATGCACTTTCACTCGGTGAAGTCATGCTTCGTCTCGACCCAGGTGAGGGTCGTATCCGCACTGCTAGAGCTTTCAGAGCATGGGAAGGTGGTGGAGAGTACAACGTTACTAGAGGCCTCAGAAGATGCTTCGGCCTTAGAACTGGTGTTATCACAGCTTTCGCTGACAACGAAGTTGGTAAGCTCATGGAAGACCTCATCCTTCAGGGTGGCGTAGACACCTCCCTCATCAAGTGGGTAAAGACTGACGGTATCGGCAGACTCTGCAGAAACGGTCTTAACTTCACAGAAAGAGGTTATGGTATCCGTGGTGCTGTAGGTTGCTCCGATAGAGCTAATACAGCTATTTCCCAGATGGGCCCAGAAGATTTCGATTTCGACTATATCTTCGGCAAGCTCGGCGCTCGCTGGCTCCACACTGGTGGTATCTATGCTGCTCTCTCTGAGAAGGCATGTGATACAGTTATTGCTGCATGTAAGGCTGCAAAGAAGTACGGCACAATCGTATCTTACGACCTCAACTACCGCCCATCCATGTGGAGTGCAATTGGTGGCCTCGAGAAGGCACAGGCAGTCAACAAGGAAGTTGCAAAGTATGTTGACGTTATGATCGGTAACGAGGAAGACTTCACAGCTTGTCTCGGCTTCGAGGTTGAAGGTAACGACAAGAACCTCAAGAAGCTCGACCTCGCTGGTTATGAAAAGATGATAAACCAGGTAGCAAAGTCCTACCCTAACTTCAAGGCTGTTGCTACAACCCTCAGAACTGTTAAGACTGCTACAGTCAATGACTGGACAGCAATCTGCTGGGCTGATGGAAAGGTTCACAAGGCAAAGGATTACAATGGTCTTGAGATTCTTGACCGTGTTGGTGGCGGCGACTCCTTCGCATCTGGCCTCGTATATGGCCTCATGACAACAGAGGATGCTGAGACTGCAGTAAACTACGGTGCAGCTCACGGCGCTCTCGCTATGACAACCCCAGGCGATACCTCAATGGCAAGCCAGAAGGAAGTCGAGGCTATCATGGGCGGTGCTGGTGCACGTGTTCAGAGATAAGCTCTAAGACAACCAACAAAACTTCAGACAGCTTCCAATTTGGGAGCTGTCTCTTTGTATATACCCACAATATTTTTCCTTTCCCTTCTTCCATAGGTTATAATCTTTATCTATTGATGGAGGCCAATGTGGACTTTAAGGGACTTTACGGACAGAACGTTGATATAAAAGAAAAGGAAGAACGCTTAAGAGGGCTTGAAAAGGCTCACCAGGAACTGTTTGGGAAAAAAGCAACTGCACTCTTTTCTGCTGCAGGCAGAACAGAACTAGGTGGCAACCATACTGACCACAATCTAGGTCAGGTACTCGCAGCTTCAATTAGCCTTGATACAATAGCAGCTGTCCATGAAGAGGATAGCTTGAATGTAAAGTTTGTAAGCGAAGGCTTTGCTCCTGTTGAAGTAGACCTCTCCTCCACTGCACCTATAAAGGAAGAAGAAGGAACCACAGCTGCCCTAATTAGAGGTATTGCCGATTCCATCCTGAAGCGTGGAGGAAAGATCAAGGGCTTCACAGCAAATGTCTCCTCTTCAGTACTCCCAGGCTCTGGCCTCAGCTCAAGTGCGTCTGTTGAAGTTCTTATCGGTACTATCTTCTCTTCGTTATTCAACAGTGACCGATTCTCAACCACAGAAATTGCAATAATGGGCCAGGAAGCTGAGAATATCCACTTCAATAAGCCATGTGGGCTTATGGACCAGGTAGCCTGTGCAAATGGAGGAATTGTCAGAATTGATTTCAAAGATCCAAAGGATCCTGTAATTACTCCAATCAAGACAGACTTTGCAAGCTATGGCTATAGTTTTGTAATCGTAAACACTGGAGGCTCCCACGCCGACCTCACACCCGACTATGCTGCAATTCCAGGTGAGATGAAGGCTGTAGCTGCATACTTTGGCAAGAAGGCTCTGCGCGAGGTAGACAGAACAGAATTCCTTTCATCATTGAAGGATGTCAGAGCAGCCTTGAACAACGACAGAGCAATCCTCAGAGCCTTCCACTACTACAGTGAGAACGACAGGGTTGATGATATGGTAAAGGCCTTGCTTGAGAAGGATTTTGACAGATATCTTGCAACGGTCAGGGAGTGTGGACGCTCCTCAGTTTCATATCTGCAGAATGCATTCTCACCTAAGCACCCAGACATGCAGGGCATCACAACAGCATTGGCACTATCAGAGGAAATATTAAAGGATAAAGGAGCTGTAAGACTTCAGGGTGGAGGCTTCGCCGGGACTATACAGGCATATGTTCCATTTGATGAAGTAAATAGCTATACAAGAGCTATGGAAGCTCTTTTTGGTAAGAATTGCTACACAGAAACAGCAATCCGTTTACTTCCTGCCAGGAGAGTGTTTTAAGCAACATATAACTAAAAGAATTTAGTTTACAAACGAAAAAAGGTATAAGAAAATTATTAAAAAGGAATTTTCATTAGGAGGTAAATAATGAAAAAACTACTTATGATCATGCTGGTTGCAGCACTCGTACTCACCTGCGCTTTTGCTCAGGGTGGCGCTGAAAGTTCAGGCGCTAAGACCTATAAGGTCGGTGTTGCTATCTATCAGTTTGATGATAACTTCATGACACTCTACAGAAACGAAATTCTCAACTACTTCAAGACTCTCGAGAATGATACTGTAAAGTACAACGTAACTATCGTTGATGGTAAGAACGATATGGCTGAACAGTCCAACCAGATTGATAACTTCATCACACAGGGCATGGACGTAATCATCCTCAACCTCGTTCAGACTTCTTCTGCTGACGCTATGATCGATAAGGTCGTTGGCGCTAACATCCCTCTCGTACTCATCAACAGAGAACCACTCGCATATGACAAGAATGGTAACACTCTCGACGAGCAGTATGAAGGCATCCTCAAGAATGCTAAGGTTTGTTACGTTGGTGCAGATGCAAGACAGTCTGGTTCCTTCCAGGGCAGAATCATTGCTGAGCTCCCAGATAAGGGCGACGTAAATGGTGATGGCGTTGTTTCTTACATCATGATCGAAGGTGACCCAGAGAACATCGACGCTCAGTACAGAACTGAGTTCTCCGTAAAGTATCTCAAGGACGCTGGTATCAAGGTAAAGTGTCTTGACGATCAGGTAGGTAACTGGGCTCAGGCAAAGGGACAGGAAATCTGTGCTAATGCTCTTGCTAAGTATGGTAAGAGTGTTGAAGTTGTCTTCTGTAACAATGACGCAATGGCTCTCGGCGCAGCAGCAGCTATCCAGGCAGCTGGTAGAACAGTTGGTAAGGATATCTACCTTGTTGGCGTTGATGCTCTTGACGAATGTCAGGAAATGGTCAAGAAGGGCACCATGACTGGTACCGTTCTTAACGACCACATTGGACAGTCCCACGCAGCAGTTGACGTAGCAGTCGAACTCCTCAAGGGTAACCCAATCAAGAACTACTACTGGGTTGACTACGTAATGGTCACAAAGTAATAGCGAATGCTTTCCATACGGGAGGGCGTGAAAAGCGCTTTCCCGTATTTTTTTTAAAACTAAGAGGAGGAGAATAACATGTCAGAATATCTGCTTGAGATGAAAGGCGTTTCAAAGGCATTCCCTGGTGTAAAGGCCCTTGATCACGCTCAGCTACAGCTCAAGCCCGGTCATGTTCATGCCCTAATGGGTGAGAACGGTGCAGGCAAATCTACTCTGATGAAGTGTATGTTCGGAATCTACAAGATGGATGAAGGACAGATTTACATGGATGGAGAGCCTGTCACAATTAAGGACCCTATCGATGCCCTTTCAAAAGGTATCGCAATGGTTCATCAGGAGCTTCAGCCAATCCCAGCTCGTCCAATTGGTGAGAACATCTACCTTGGACGTTATCCATTGAAGAAGTTTTTGGGATTTATCCCAATGATTGACCACGAGAAGATGTACAAGGATACAGATGCTCTTCTCAAGAAGGTCAAACTTCCATTCGATTCAAAGCAGCTTGTAGGTACTCTCAGTACTTCTCAGATGCAGCTTGTCGAAATTGCTAAGGCAGTAAGTGCAAACTGTCGTGTTCTTATTCTTGACGAGCCAACCTCATCCCTCACACAGAGAGAGGTAGACTCCCTCTTCAACATCATTGAAGATCTTAAGAACGACGGTGTTGCTATCGTATATATTTCCCACAAGATGGATGAGATCCTCAGAATCAGTGATGAGGTAACCATCATGAGAGATGGTCAGTATATCGGTACTTGGGAGGCAAAGACTCTCACCACCAATACAATCATCACAAAGATGGTAGGTCGTGAACTCACTAACCTCTTCCCTAAGAGAGAAAATGTACCTGGAGAGGTTGTTTTCGAGGTCAATGACTTCACTTCCATCAATCCAAAGAGTTTCAGACACGTTAGCTTCAATATCAGAAAGGGTGAAATCCTTGGTATCGGTGGCCTTGTAGGTGCACAGAGAACTGAGTTGATGGAAGGTATCTT
>JAILRW010000143.1 GCA_024698005.1 Sphaerochaetaceae bacterium
GAAGAGTTCAATTTTCTTCTTGGTCCTTACTGGTGAAGATAGACCAAGTGAGAATATCCAGTTGCTCTCTTCAATAGCAAAGCTCTGTTCCTCAGAAGTCATGGTAAGACTTCTCAGAAGCGCAAAAAGTTCAAAGGAAGTCTACCAGCTGTTCTTTGATTAAAACTAAGTTTTACCACAGGCTCGAAGAATTTCGGGCCTTTTTTCGTTTGACACCAAAAAACAGGAACTACATTTTTATCTGTTATGTTGATTAATGAAAATTATTTCAACATTCTTATATGCTTCTGTTACAAATAAAAGAATTTATATTGTTGGGTGAAAAGTAATAGTCATAAAATAGGCGAAGCCAAATTGTATATTTCAAAAAAGGAGGAAATTTATGAAACTTGGCGAAGTCCCTATTCTAGACAACATTAACAAAATCCCTGGTGGTATAATGGTTGTACCATTGCTACTCGGTGTTATCGTCAACTCCCTGTTCCCAGGATTCCTGCAGATCGGTAGTTTTACTACTGCACTTTTCAAGAATGGTTCAAACGCACTCATTGCAACACTCTTCTTCTGTTCTGGTGCTCAGATACAGTTCAAGAGCGCAGGACAGTCACTCTATAAGGGCATTATCCTGAACACCAGTAAGGTCCTCTTCGGTGTTTCTCTTGGTGTTCTTCTTGCAAAGGTTGGTGGCCCAGGCGCAGTTGTTCTTGGTGTAACTCCTCTTGCTCTTATCGGCTGTATGTCCAACTCCAATGGCGGTCTCTATACTGCACTTGCTACTAAGTATGGTACCAAGACTGACGTAGGTGCTGTTGCTGTTATCTCATCAAACGACGGACCTTTCTATGAGATGCTTTTCATGGGTATGACTGGTGTTGCTACAATTCCTCTCAAGACCTTGTTCGCATGTATTTTCCCAATCATCGTTGGTATGATTCTTGGTAACCTTGATAACAAGATTAGAGACTTCCTCAAGCCAGGTATGCTCATCTCTATCTTCCTCTTCTCCTTCCCACTTGGTGCAGGTATGAGCTTCAAGACTCTTGTTACTGCAGGTATCCCAGGTATTCTCCTTGGTCTGCTTACAGTTGTTTGGACTGGTATCCCTTCATATTTCATCTACAAGCTTCTTGTTAAGAAGGAAAACAGAAGATCCTGTGCTGTTGGTGCTGCTGTCGGTACTTCAGCTGGTAACTCCGTAGCTACTCCTGCTGCTATCGCAGCTGTCGACGCTACATGGGAGCCATACGCTGCAGCTGCTACAGCTCAGTGTGCTGCATCCGTTATCGTTACCGCTCTGCTTACTCCATTTGTTGTAAACGCACTTTACAAGTATGAAGAGAAGAAGGGTCTCATCAACTATAACCTCCCACTTGCTTCTGAAGAGGGCGAAGAGGAGGGATCGGAGCCTAAGATCTGATCTAGATCGGTTGCCGATATCGATAAAGGTCGCTGTAGAATATCCTTGGCGACCTTTTTTGCTATTATAGAATCAAACATAATCAAGGAGTAGAAAGATGCAGATATCATTTCCATATGGAAAAGAGTTCGTGAAAAAAGATATTCCAGATGAACGTCTTCAGGGTGTTCTAGTTTCAAACCTTCATCATTATGAAGCAAAGAAGAAACCACTTGAACTCGTAGAGGAAGCTCTTCTGAACCCAATTGGTTCTTCAAAGCTTTGTGAGCTTGCAAAGGGGAAGAAGAATATTGTTCTCATTGCATCTGATCACACTAGACCAGTACCAAGCAAGGTAATTGTTCCACCAATGCTTGCTGAGATCAGAAAGGGCAATCCAGATGCTGATATCACAATCCTTATCAGCACAGGCTGTCATAGAGGTACAACCAAGGAAGAGCTTATCAATAAGTTCGGTCCTGAAATTGTTGAAAAGGAAAAGATCGTTATACACGATTGTGATAAATCAGAACTTGTACACATTGGAACACTTCCAAGTGGTGGTGACCTTATTATAAACAAGCTTGTTGTTGATGCTGATCTTGTCTGCGCTGAAGGTTTTATCGAACCTCATTTCTTTGCAGGCTTCTCTGGTGCAAGAAAGTCAATTCTTCCTGGCATCGCTTCCAGAACAACAGTACTTGCCAACCACTGTTCAGAATTCATTGCAGACAAGTATGCAAGAACTGGAATCCTTGAAGGAAATCCAATCCACAAGGATATGGTCTGGGCTGCAAGAAAGGCAAAGCTTGCATTTATCTGCAATGTCGTCATCAACGCAGAAAAAGAAGCAATCTTTGCAGTTGCTGGTGATATGGAGAGAGCTCATGAGAAGGGCTGTGAATTCCTATCCTCTCTTTGTAAGGTCGATGCCAAGCCGGCTGATATCGTGATTTCCACTAATGGTGGCTATCCTCTCGACCAGAATATCTATCAGGCAGTAAAGGGTATGACTGCTGCTGAAGCAACGGTAAAGAAGGGTGGGGTAATCATCATGATGGCCAAGAGCAATGATGGTCATGGTGGTGAACATTTCTACCATCAGATGGCTGACGAGGAAGATATAGAGAAGACTCTTGCTCTTTTCCTTTCCCGTGGCAGAAATGAAACAGTTCCAGATCAGTGGCAGACACAGATATTCATCCGTGTTCTTCAGAGAGCAACTGTTGTTTATGTTTCAGAAGCTCCAGATGAGATTGTAAAGGGTCTTCATATGGTTCCTGCACACTCTCTTGACGAGGCAATGGAGATTGCTGAGAAGATTGTTGGAAAGAAGGATGCAACTATTACTGCTATCCCAGATGGCGTATCAGTAATGGTCATCGAGAAGTAAGTAGATTAGTATTCATAGTAGCCTTTAATGAGAGGCTACTATGTCTTTTTTGGAGGAGCAATGCAGGATTTTGTACAGAAGGTAGTTGAGAGATATATTATATTTCTGTTCTTTGACGGACTGTTACTTTTTAGTCTGATACGATCAGGACACAAGAGTAAAAGGAAAGCTCTGGCTGTTTTCATCTTTACAATAGCTTCAGCTATAGTCTGGGTCGATTACTACATGATCTACACTGAACGTCTTCCAATGTACATGGCATTCGTTGTTCCTGCCATACTTCTTGTTCTTGGCATTATCTTCCACCGCTATACATTTCCTTTCAAGGCTCACTGCCAGAGCTGTGGAAAGAGATTGTCGATCACAGAATTCCTTTCAAGTGACGAGAACCTCTGCCTCTCCTGCTACGAGGAGAAGCATCCTGAAGAAGTCAAGATTCCAAGGGAAGAGATGATAAGAAGAGAGAATGAAGAAAAGAAGAAGACTTGGGAAGGGTGGAAGCCAAACCGCGAATTTGTAATAGTTTTTGCCTTTGATGAAAATAGTAATGTTCTGATCCTGGATAACCTGAAGATGGAAAAAGGTGCAGGAAAGCTTGCAGGTGCAATCGGTCCACTCAAGAGTCATGAAAAGAAAGCTTTTGTTGCAGGAAGAACTCTCAAGAAGGAGACTGGACTTGAGTGCAGAGAACCTGACTATATGGGAAGACTCAACTTCGAGATGCCTGATATGAACATAAGGTTCTATGTCTATGTTGCAAGAGAGTTTTCAGGAGAAGTGAAGGGAAGTAAAGAGAAGAAACCTTCCTGGATGCCACTCAAGAAGCTCAACTACGATCTCATGAGCATGGACTATCCTCTCTGGCTTCCTAGAATGCTGAGAGGTCAGAACGTAGAATATTATGCCAGAGTGAACAAAGAGGGAAAGATATATGATGATATACTTGACCTCGATATAGAACTCTAGAGCATAAGAAATCCCAGACAATTGCCTGGGATTTCCTGTCTATGCTGTATTTATTTTGCCTTTGCGTTTGCCATTCTGATTGCATAGTCCATAGCATTTACAAGGCTTATTTCGTTACATAGCCCAGAGCCCGACAGATCGAATCCTGTGCCATGGTCTACAGAGGCTCTGATGATTGGAATTCCAAGTGTGATGTTCACACCTGCAACAGCATCCCAATGTCCCTCTGCCTTGTTATATACAAAGCCTTTTACTTTCAATGGTATATGTCCCTGGTCGTGATACATTGCAACTACAATGTCATACCAACCACCTAAAGCCTTTGAAAAGACTGTATCAGGAGGAGTCGGTCTTCTATCAGGGATGTTGATTCCTTCCTTGAGTGCCTCATCGATTGCTGGCTGGATCTCTTCAATCTCTTCTCTTCCAAACATGCCATTTTCACCGCAGTGAGGGTTTAGACCAGCAACAGCAATCTTTGGATTCTCTATTCCTATCTGCTTGCAGCCCATGTTGGCAATCCTGATTACATCGAGTACTCTCTGTTTCTTTACCCTGTCACACGCCTCTCTTAATGATACATGGGTAGATACATGAACAACCCTCAGATCATCGTGGGCAAGCATCATCGTGTACTTCGGAGTTTTTGTGTAATCGGCATATATTTCAGTGTGTCCACTGTAGTGATGGCCTGCCATATTTATAGCTTCTTTTGATATGGCATTGGTGACTGTAGCATCTACCTTTTTCTCCACTGCAAGCTCAATTGCCTTGACTACATAATTGAATGCAGCCTCTCCTCCCTTTGCTGTTGAGCCGATTCCAAGAGGTTTTGGTGGAGTAGTGATTTCAGGAAAGTCCGATCTTGAAATCAGATTCATATCAAAAACATCTATGGTTCCATATTCGAACTTGGCAGCAGAAACATCATTTATGCTGTTAAGCTTCAGCTCCTTGTTCCCAAGTTGCTTCTGGACTTCAATTGCATATTCAAGTGCAGCACTATCACCAATAACAAGAGGTCTTGAACGCTCATAGACACACTTGTCAGAAAGTGCTTTCACAGTGATCTCCGGACCAGTGCCGAAGGGATCTCCCAACGTTATTCCAAGAATAGGTAGGCTCATATCATTCTCCTTTGCTAAGTTTACCGATAAGATTTTCAAGTTGATGTACAAGGTCTTTAGGGCCGAAGCCACCAGACTTTGTCATCAATGAGATTGATTTGTTATTGTAATATATGCGGTTCAGAACAACACCTTGCAGAATTTCATCAACAGGCGAAATGGTTTCAATTTCAAGTTCTGCTAGAGCTTCCGTCAGTGTGTCTCCACCTATAATAAGAATATTTACAGTTGAATCTAGCTCGAGGATTCTTTTGATTAGACGGCCGAAGTTCTTGGATATAGGTTTCCAGAGTGTCGGTATGTCCATACCCATCCTATTTGCATACTTATAGGAAAGGGTATCCTTCTCTGGATCTCCTCCATCTATTATTGCAATCTTGTTCCTATGGCACTCATCTAGTGCAGAAAGGATAATCTCATCCCCACTTCCAGATTTGAAGTAATCCTCTCTTACTTTCTCCTCGCCCTGTAATATCCATCGGCCATAACCATCGATAGAAGCTCTATCGAGCTGTTCAAGTGTAATCTTGTTGATGCTCCCTGAAACGATAATCAGATCCTTACCTTCAAGAGTGTAGGTCTGCTCTCTCTCTTCAAGCCCGATCAGAGTAGAAAGATATTCAGCAAAACCTGCATTCCCTGCAGTGAGCTTCAGCTCTTCTTGAGTAAGACTCTCTCCGATCCTCTTCAAATCTTCATCATCTTTTGCATCATAGACAGAGATTCCAATATCTGAGTGTCCATTCACTACGCACACATCTGCAGTTTCTGCAATTATGTCTTTTACTTTTGAATGTTTTACTGGGTTGATAGGATCCTTGCCGAAAAAGCTCTCAGAAACAGGAGTACCTGAAATCAGTTGAATTCCATCAACAGTTGTCCTTCCAATCTTTGGAAGGGCAGGAATGAAATGCAGGGCTTTGCTTTTGCTTGCATCCATTGTCGCCTTGAGTTCGGAACCGATATTGCCTCTTAGACCGGAGTCTGTCTTCTTATAGATATAATTGCATCCAGAATCTATACAGGCTTTAACAGCATCAAAAACTCGAGTATAAGCTTCAGCTGAATCTAGATGCCTTGATTCTGTATCAAAAACTATAACATCAACACTATTATCAACTTTCTTGATCCTTTCAGTGTTTATCGATATGACCTCGATGCTAATACCTTTTTTTGCAAACTGGATTCCTGTATCAAGAGCGCCAGTAAAATCATCAGCAATTATTGCAAGCCTTCTGTGTTCCATCAGTACCTCATTAAATGAATTATCAGATGGTGATTTAAACTAAACAAGGAAATTGGAAAAATATAGGCAAATATAAAAAGATTTATGATAACTGTTGAAATAACGATGATGTGAAAATGTAAGAAAGAAATAAAATTTTTAGAAAACCCTCTTGAACACAAATGATAAACGAAGTAATGTCTACAAGGTTGCCAAATGTATTGAAAAATACATAAGGAAACAGCAAATTATTGTTGACACAAGTTTGTGAAGATGGTAATTTGATAAAGCACCTCTGAAAAGA
>JAILRW010000039.1 GCA_024698005.1 Sphaerochaetaceae bacterium
CAACTTACCTGAATCAAGTTTCTTCTGGACTTCATCATTGATTACAGGATAACCATAGATGTACCTTGAAGTATCAGTGCTGCCACAATATGGGCATTTAATCTGGGCATCGGTATTGATTACCTTGTAATCGAGGCTGAAAGGGAGTCCTTCTAATGACAACTCATGAGCTGACATATCAAGCTTGATATGGTTTTTCTCTGCTGCCTTGAATAGAGCATTGTTAATTGTAAATAGATCATCTTCATCAAAGTCTTCAAGATCATAGTCCACTTTGCTTAGTAGCTGAGCAGTATTGATATAAATCCCATTATCACATTCACGAAGATATTCGATAAGATCTTCAATGATATTTTCAAGTTCTGATTCCAAGTTGTATTTTGCCATTCGCTTAGCCCCTCTCCTCATATGAATCATATTATTGCAACATTACGTTTTGTATTAGTTATTATACCACGATGAAATAACGTGCCCTGCACTTCCAAGTATTAATTTCTGTGCTATTTATCATTTTTCTATTAGCCGTATGCTTACGTAAGAAATTGAACTATTCGCATTGAATTAATTGATGTTATCAGGCTCATCAATTTAGCAGAAAAAATTAAATCGTAAATTACAATTATGGAATTACACTATTTAATGCGATTTTTTAAGAAAAATCACACTGTTTTCACTTCAAACAGAATAATTTCCAAGCCCTTCTTTATAGGCAGCAACTACACTATCCTTTAGCCATTCAGGTTCAAGCACCTTGATATATGGAGTCCTTTTTAGGATATATCGCTGTACATCGAAACGAGTATGGGTTACTGCAGTCATAACAGTACCCTCTTTAGTTTCCTTGAAGGAGACCTTGCCCTTTGGCCACTGTTTTTCCTTCTCGTATGGGACCTGGGAATCAGCGATGAGAAGTTTTACCTCGTACGCTTCAGCTTCACAGCTGATGCCAAAAGGATCAGAGAGAAGATCCTTTAGAAGGTTCATATCATATTTTGGTTTTGATGCAATAAAATCACCTTCGATACTTACTATCCTATCAACAGCAAGCATTCGAAGCTTTCCATTCTTATTGTATCCATACACATATGGGTTTCTATGTGAGATGAAAACAAGAACAGGATAGAAGTCCATTTCATAGGTACTGTCGTTGTAGATTCTATGATAGATGAGAGTTAACCAGCTCTTATCGGCAATAGCCTTAAGAAGTCTATTTATCTTCCTATAGAGTGTTTTGTTATCTACACTCTTTGGAACAATTGTCTGTGCATTTATTATAGGAACCGGTTCATTTGCTCCTGCTTTGATCAGTGAACCCCGCTCAGATGCCATTAGTGTAAGCTTGTTAAATAGCTTCCTTGTCTGGCTTTCTAAGGCAGGTGTCATATCAGTACTACCTGATAGCATCTTGAATACAGCCTTCTCATCATCAGAAAAGCTCATATCAGGAAGGATGAACTGGGCACTTGAATGCTTTAAAATCTTGTATCTCAATCTCTTTGCATTATCAGGATCAGTTTCACTATAGAGAGGGAATATGTATGTAAGCTCTCTAAGCCTGTTCCTTGCAGTCTTTACATCCTTCTCAAGAGCTTCTGCCATTTCATAGATTGTGGCACCTTGGTCTCGGCAGATCAGACGGGTCATTACGATGTATTCAGGTAGATGATCACTCATAGAAAAATTCTATCATTTCTATTTTTCCTGGGAAAGGTTTTTTCACACCTGCAAACTATCATGAAGATGTAATAAAGAAAGGTCATGAAGAAATACCAAGTTGTAAAAACTACTACTTTCATGGCTTGGATAACTAGCAATCAGAATGAAATTCAGGGAGGTTTTAAGATGAGCAAGTGTAAAGAAAAATATGGAAAGGAGTGGAGTGAGTCTATCAATGAATCCACACGTGATTATTTTGAAGATATGCCGTTTGGTACTGTTAAACATATTTTAGATAAAGGTTCAAGATATGTATTGAGCAGAGGAATGTTCTATGCAAGCAAACATAAGCTACAGGTACCAGAGTCTTTATGGAATAAAAAAGTATTCTTGTTTACTTACATTGATGGTTATCCTGCGCAGATGCCAAGACTAATCAAGTTCGACATCGCATACGACTCAATTGAGGATATGATAGATGATGGGTGGGCACTAGACTGAATGAATATATTTGTAGAAATTCCATTCCCTCCATTTTCAATGATCATAGAAATTTATGATATCGCCATTTTTCTGGGAAAGGTTTTTTCACACCTGCAAATTATCATAAAGATGTAATAAAGATAGGAGGACAGGTTATGAAGAAATACAAAGGTGCCGGAATACTGCTTTTAAGACATAACGGAACAGGCTTTGAAGCCCTGCTTGGAAGACGCGCTATCAAACCAGAGATTGGCAAGTGGTCCATTCCTGGTGGAAGAATGGAAAGCAAAGATATAAGTTTCAGATCATGTGCTGAGCGAGAGTTCTTGGAAGAAACAGGTATCAATATTAATGCAATTGAACACAAAAACTGTTCCTTCATGAGGATATATCTCCCCTACTTCAGATGGCAGACCTACTTTGTTCTGACCAAGGGAGAGTTTCCCAAAATGAGAATATGCCATGAGTTTTCTGAAGTCAGGTGGATACCACTTGAGGAAGTATCAAAACAGCTATGCAGCTTTGCGCTGGAGCTGGAGATAAACAAATTCAAGAAATATATCAGCTCTCATGAGCTTGCAGTTGTCGATTATCTAAATCTGACTTTTGAGGACCAGAACCTATTAAAGGCCTACAAGTTAAAAAGGCAGATCAAGGGTGATTTAACACCAGCAAGGCTGCAAAGAGAGTTGAATATAGGATTCAAAGAAGCAGAAAGAATTATTAGGAGGCTTGAAGATGAGCAAATGTAAAGAAAAGTATGGCAGAGAATGGAGTGCATCACTCAATGAATCTACTCGTGATCATTTCGAGAAATGGGGCTTTGGGCTTGTTAAGCATATTGGGAAAATAGATGCAAGATATGCCATAAATGTAAATCTATTCGGCGAAGACAAGTTAAGAGCTGAAGTTCCTGAAGCTGACAGAGACAAGGATATATTCCTCTACACCTTCACGGATTATGATTTTCTCTTGGGTCCAAAAGGATTAAAGTACTATATGGCCTACGATACAATTGAAGATCTGATAGATGATGGTTGGGCTATAGATTAAAGCGAAAAACCTTTTTTCTAAAAATATGCTTATCTAGACTCTGGTGATAAAAGGTAATTTACATTCATCACCAGAGTTTTTTATTTATTCTACATTAGCCAGACAGGATGGCATCTATTTATCGACATAATAGAGGAAGGCCTCAAGTCTCTCTTCTGCTTCTCGATCCCAATCACCATCGAAAGCGAGCTGGAGCAAAGGCTTTTCTGTGAGCTGGGTTATGTTCCTCATATCCATTATCATCTGACCATTCTCATACCTTGGTCCTGTTGCGATAACAGCATCAGAAAACTCACAAGCTGCAATTATCTTTGCAAAACGATAGCGAATGTTTCCTCCATTTACATGGGATAGGTGTTTGTTAGCAATGCTCTTAAGTTTTTCAAATGGAGTCAAATATTTTGACAATTCAGAAGCAGAAAGGATTTTCAACAAAGGTGTGAAATCGAAGCTATCTTTACTCATTAAAGAGTTTTCCATCCAGAGGAAAAGAAGATATTCAGATAACGGAGCCCTGATAATATTGTATTCTTCTGCT
>JAILRW010000051.1 GCA_024698005.1 Sphaerochaetaceae bacterium
GTGCCAGTAAGAGGCATTGTGCTGCCATCAGCACCACCACGAGCACATTCAATGATGATAGTCTTGTTATCAAAAGAAGAAGGGTACTGAGCGTGCTTTTCTTCAAGCATTGCTCTTGCTTCTTTCTCAAGACGCTCTGCAATCTTGTTTCTGATAATCCTGTCGATCATACCAATGACTGGTTTGAGACCTACCTGCATTCTAGCTCTATCGATTCTATCAAATAAAAGCTTTGCAGCTGAGTCGCAGTTGATAACATTGCGGTTCATAAGGTCATGGTAGTCTTCGTTGAGGAGCATACCGAGGGTTCCCCAGTCGCGGCCATCATAGAATGGGTGATCATCATCTGGATAGAAGAGTCTTGCCTCTCCAAGCGCTTCAAGCTCATTATCTATTCTTCTCATCATGTGTACATATGGGAAATCATCGAGCTGGAGATTTTCACCAATGTGGAAATCCTTAAGAAGTTTTTCAGCATCGATATTGGCCATGAAGTTTCTGACCTCTGATTTTCCGGATGCAGGAAGTGCCTGCAACAGAACGACTTTAAAAGCATCGTTTTTCATATTATCTTGACTCCTTTGAAGCCTGACCTAGGCCAGACTGGTTCTTTGTTTTCCTTGAAGTATCTAAAGAGCATATCCTGAATGGACTCTTCACTCATGCTCACATCCTCAATGTCCTTGAAGAAAGGGTAGCCTCCGTTTCCTCCTGCACGGTAGTCAGAGAGGACAAGCAGAAGCTTCTCCTTTGGGAGCTTTAATTCTATAACCCTTTTCCCAATCGGTCGAGTGAGATCGAAAGCATACTCGATTCCCTGATAGATATCATAGTTGAAGAGCTGAAGTAATGGCTCTGTGTAATCTTTTGAGATTACGACTTGACCATTCTGGATTAACAGAAAGGATGCAGCCTTTTCAAGCGCAGCTCTTATAATCTTTTCATCTACCCACTTCAGAACTAGGTGGTTTGGAAATGGGAAGCAATTCAAAAGCTCTCTGTAGGTGATACTCCTATCAAGAGATACAGTAGAATTGAAGGCTGAAGTTACAGAGATATCTGCACCAGTCATCTCTCTCTGAATGTGGTTCACTAAATCGACTATACCACAGCTCTTGGTCATTACCTCGATTGGTTCGTATGGACCAAGTGAGGATGAGAGGGTACCAATTTCACTATCGAGCCACTTCTCATACTCCTCTTTCAGCTCTGCATCTGCATCAGCTTCCTGAACAGGAGTTATTACTTCTCCCTTGATGCCATCTTTTGTTATTTCTACTTCTGCATACTTGCTTCCATTGAAACCGCACTGCAATGTGTAGCTATTACCTTTCTTGGTAAAAGGAATGACTATGTGCTGGTGGGCTGTAAGTACAAGGTCATAGTCAAGTTCTGTTATGATCTTATAGCCCTGGTGCTCTGAAGTAGTAGATAGCACCTTTTCTGTAATTGGATCTATTTCGTAGCCACCGTGGTAGATTAGCACGGTAACGTCAGCTTCTTTCTTAAGGAAATCAAGTTCTTCTCTTGCCACTTCCATCACTGGAAGGATCTCAAGACCTTCAAGATTTTCCTTCTTCTGAAGGTTTTCAAGATAGTCGGTAATTAGGCCAGTAAACCCAATTTTGAGACCATCAAAGTTGTATATCAGATGTCTGTTTACTTCCAGACAGTTCTTCCTGTCTAGCAAGTTTGCGCACAATAGCTTTGCGCCTGTTTCCTTTATGAACTGCTTTAGCCCGTCATATCCATCGTCAAAGTCATGGTTGCCAGGCACTGCGATATCAAGTCCCATAGCCTTGAAGAGTTGGGCCTGTGGGTAATATGAAAGGTTCTTATCTTTCTTGAAGTAATCAAGAGGGGAACCTGAGAAGGAATCCCCTCCATCTATGATGATAGTTCTATCATCCTTCTTTATGGAGGCCTTTATCTTGGCAAGGCCTCCAAAAAGATTGTTATGTGTGTCGGATGTGAAGATTAATCTCATCTTTCACCGTGAGCAAGCTTATTTCTTATCTTGTTGGAAATCCATTCTACGATAAGGATAAGGATGATGAGCTCAAGGAGGATAGCTCCTGTTTGCTGCCACTTGTAACCACTCATTGCGAAGATAAGAGGAGCACCGATACCACCAGCACCTACGATACCGAGGGTAGAGGAGTCTCTGAGGTTCATATCGAAGCGGTAGATGAGTGTGGATGCAAAGTCAGGTGCAATCTGAGGGATGATGCCATATCTGATCTTCTCAAATACGTTACAACCAATTGCGTCCAGGGATTCAAGGATACCCTTGTCGATATCTTCAATTGATTCTATGAACTGCTTTGAGATCATACCGATGGAACATACACTCATTGTCAAAAGACCTGCAAATGGGCCAGGGCCTGTAACACGGATGAACATGAGACCGTATACGAGAGCAGGAATTGTTCTAATTGCCATTACAACAGTTCTGAAGATCATTGCAATTGGAGCTGGAACAACATTGCTGGCACCCAGGAATGCAAATGGGATTGCAAGAACAGCACCTACGACGGTTCCCAGGAATGCGATACACATTGTCTCCAGAAGGAGGGCTGGAAGACCCTGTCTTGAGAAGTCAAATAGAACGTTGAGCTCTGGGTGTACAAGACCGTAGAAGATACTCTTGATAACTGCAGCACCATCAGAGGATGTGGAGCTGTTATCTGCAAGGGCAGTGGAGGACCAACCTACGATCAATACCATTAGAAGCAGTGTGAAGGAGACTGCAAGGTAAGCCTTTGGACGAGCCTCATACATCTCCTGGATAGTCATTCCTGGTCTGTAGGGATTGTTTTTTTCTTTTCTTATTATCTTAGCCATCTTTTAGATCTCCCCAACCAGTTTGTTTCTAATCCACATGCTGAGATACTCGATGATTACAACAGTGAAGAAAAGAATGACGACAATCATGCCAAGTCTTGAGTAGTATCTCCAACCAATTGTCTGGTTGATGATAAGACCGATACCACCTGCACCGACATAACCCAGAATTGATGCATATCTTACATTACCTTCGAAGCAGTAGAGTGAGTTTGCAATGAAGCCAGGCATGATCTGTGGAATGATTGCAACAGAGAAGGCTCTGAGCTTTGTACATCCCATCGATTCCATAGCTTCGAATGCACCCATGTTTACAGTCTCGATCTGCTCATAAAGGAGCTTACCTACATATGAGAAGGTGAAGATCGCAATAGAGGTTGTACCTGCGATGGTACCCAGACCAAAAACGAAGGTTGCAACCATTGCAGTAACGAGGGTAGGCAGGGTTCTTGTGATCGAGAAGAAGAGTCTTGTAAGAACTACAATGACCTTGCTCTTGATGATGTTTGAAGCTGCCAACATTGCAAATGGGATTGCAAGAAGTGCACCGATGAGGGAGCCAAGGATACTCATCTTGATGGTATCGAAGAGTGGCTGCCAGATCGAATTAACATATGACAGTTCTGGTGGGAACATTCTAAAAAGATAGTCCCAGAACTGATAACCTCTTTTCATGATAGTCGAGAACTTGAACCCAGTAATGTGTACAGAAAGGACAGTTGCGGCAAGAATTACCAGAATAACAAGAGGAGCTCTGGATTTCTTTTCCATAACGGTCTTCCCGTTTGAAAGGGTGATGAGTCTCGGCTTGAATATTTTATCGTAAAGACCCAATTTTTCTTCCATCAGTCGTGCCTCTCAAGTTCTGATGCAGAACCGACCTTGGAAAGGTCTCCGCCATAGATTTCGGAAAGAATGGCCTCTGTGATTTTCTTTGAAGGGCCATCGTAGACAATCTTGCCTGCAGCGATGCCGATGATTCTATCGACATATTCAAGTGCAAGGTCAACGTGGTGGATATTGATGAGAACGGTGATGTTGCGCTCTGTGTTGATCTTCTTGAAATCATTCATTACCTGGCGAGCTGTTACAGGGTCAAGAGCTGCAACTGGTTCGTCTGCAAGGATGATTTTTGGATCCTGTGCGAGGGTTCTAGCAAGAGCAACTCTCTGCTGCTGACCACCAGAAAGCTGATCGCATCTTACATATGCCTTTTCGAGAATACCCATGTTGTCCAAAGCTTCAAGAGCTTTGATCTTATCTTCCTTTCTATAGATACCGAATAGGCATCTCCAGAATGGGAGGTCAGGAACGAAAGCAGACATTACATTGTTGATAACAGTAGTTCTTGTTACAAGGTTGAAGGACTGGAAGATCATACCAATATTCCTTCTGAAACGTCTTAGCGCCTTTCCTTTGAGGTTCTTAACTTCGACATCATCGACAATGAGAGAGCCCTCAGAGATGTCGTGCATCTTGTTGACTGTCCTGATAAGAGTGGTCTTTCCTGCGCCAGAAAGGCCAATGATACCTACGAATTCTCCCTGTTCAATTTCAAGAGATACATCCTTAAGACCCTTGAAACCATTTGGGTAGATTTTAGAAACATGATCAAATTTAATCACAAAAGCCTCCAAAGAAAGGTTCAGACCCTGAAATACAGGGTCTGAATCCAATCTCAATTAATTATTTCTTGAAGATTTCCTGAGCAAGTGCTGCTGAATCGTAATCAGAATCGACAGCCTTTACATAACCAGTGTGGTTGTAGATAGCGATGATATCCTTGCCTTCTGGTGTGTTTGCAATCTCGATCATGGAATCCTGAAGAGCTGCCTGGAGGTCAGCACTCATATCCTTTCTTACGGAGATTGTGTCGTTGACGATCATATCTGTAACGCCGATAACCTTCATTTCGTTCCAGATTGTGTCCTTTCTACCGAACTCTGCCTGCCACTTCTTAGCATAGTCCTGTCTGCCTTCAGCATAACATACGATGATGTCGTACTGACCAGCTGCGATACCAGCGAATGCTGCTGCATAGCCACCAGCCTGTACTGCGTGTGGAAGGTCTGCAACTGTCTTGCCGTCGAACTGTCTGTAGAGCCAGATGGATGGGTAGATATAACCTGCGGAGGAAGTTGTTGAAGAAACACCCCAGTTGCAAGCTGCGAGCTCATCCCATGTGAACTTCTCGCCCTTAGCTACCTTGTCGTAGAGAGCCTTGCCCTTAGCAGTTGTAATGTCACAGTAGATAAGTGATCTGTAGCCGTTAGCAACCTTGTTTGGGTCATTGAAGACTTCGCCATCGTTCCATACCATTGGATCTTCGGAGTCTCTATCCTTAGCTTCTCTAGTTGCTGTGAGGATAACATTGGATACATCTCTGTATGTTACATATGTACCAGCTGGAATGAAGCCCATATCACATGTGCCAGCACCCATTGCTTCGCCTACTGCGTTGTAGTCAGAACCAACAGAAATCTTTACTTCTCCAACTTCAAAGCCTCTCTTTGCGAGCTGGTCCTTAAGAAGAGAACAGAGAGCATCTGTCTGGGTCTTGATAAGGTCGATATCTCTGGATGGAACGAACATGATGGTGAGATCATCCATCTTCTTTGTGTTTGCTTCCTGAGCACCCTTAGCTACGAGAGATGTAAGAGCGAGAGCAACAACGAGAAGGATTACTAAAAGTTTCTTCATTTTTCACTCCTTATGAATTTCCTTTAAAGATAAAGGTATGTTATCAGTAATTTTAATTAATAGATATAAGAAAAATATTAAAAAATGATAATTGAACACAAAGTAGTAACATATTTAACAGATAAATCCGTGTAGTTTTTTTTAATATAATAGTAATTTTACTGTTGTAATGAGACAATGATAACTAAGGTGTTAGATTTGGCTGTTGGTTTAGGTTATGTTTGTTATTTACATAACAAAGTCCTTGGAGGGAAGTGATTATATATGTCGTTAGAACTTGAAAGGGAATATCTAGATATTGTTTCTTCCTTGAATGGGGATGAGATAGGGCGAAGAAAAGCCTGGAAAAGGATGGAAGCGGGGTTTGCTAAAACCCGTCGTGGTACTGATCCAATCTCCTATATCCCGACCATATTTGATGAGAGTGAGCTGAACTTCTTTTTGGAGTGTTCGTCTACCATATACAGCATAATGAAGAAGGTGCTTATTGCTTATCGTGATGATGAGAAGTTCAGAAAACTATATCACCTTGATCCAAGGATAGAAGAACTTCTTTTGATCGATACCTTCTCAAGTGAGCTCTTGCCAGTCTGTCGCCTGGATGCAATCTATGATGAGAGAAGAAAGGCTCTCAACTTCCTTGAATTCAACACTGACGCTTCTGGAGGAATGGCCGAGAGCGTAGAGTCGTACAGTGCTATTTCTCTTTCTGATTCCTTCAAGGAGTTCTCAAAGAGACATAAGGTAAGACAGTATCCAGATAATCTTTATCTTTCACTTGTCAGGAACTTTGGGAAAATCTATCAGAAGAGTGGAAAGACAGTAGAAAATCCTCATGTTGCGATAGCTGTTCTGTTCGATAGTCCAAATGCAATAGTCTCAGAGCTGGAGGAGTATATAAAGTACTTTGAAGCAGAAAATATGGAGGCTTCCATCTTCGATGTCCGTGAGCTCTGGTGTGAGGATGGTGTTTTGGTTGGTCACAAGGCCATCAAGGGAAAAAGCAATGTGAAGGTAGATGCTATCTGGCGCTTCTGTATCGTTGTTGATCTCATCGAGCACTGGGATGAAGTTAAGGGTTTTATTAATGCATTGAAAGATAGAAAAGCTGTGATGATAGGCTCCTTCTTGACACAGGCAGTGCATGATAAGCAACTCTTTGCGCTTCTAAGAAAAAAGGAAGTGATAGAACTTTTTGATGAAAAGGAGAAGACCTTTATTTCAAGCCACATTCCTTTCACTGCCTTCCTGGATGAAATGGATACCGCTTTACTTCAAGAGAAGGACAGGTGGATATTGAAGCCAACTGACTGGTATGGAAGCCAGAAGGTGTATGCAGGCTCTGAGCTGAGTGAAGTAGAGTGGGAAGAGCGACTTGAGGAGTGCAGAAAGGAGAGTGGACACTGGCTTTGTCAGGAGAAGGTTTCTGCCTGCAACAGCCTGGCACTTCCTCTCCATGGAGATGAAAAAGAGTACACTTCTGACTTCATAAGTGTTGGAAATATCCTGGGTATGTATATATATTCAGGAGTTTTCAGTGGTATATATATGAGACAGGGAACTTCAGCCATCATTGGCACTGCGCGTGGTGAGATGGCAAGTCCAGTTATTTGGGTAAGCAATGATTGAAGAGAGTAGAAGATATATTGAGATACTGAAGCGTTATGAGCTTGCAAGAGAGCAGAGGAGGAGGGCTGTAGAGAAGATCAACAGCTCTGATATCAAGGCACATGGAAAGGATATTCCTTTCTCCTATGTTCCTCTGTTCATCAACAATGATGACCTTGCTTTTTTCCAAAAGAGTACCGATGTGCTCTATTCAATTCTGAAGAAGGTCACCAAACACTATATAGATGACCCTGAGTACAGAAAGCTATTTGGGTTTTCCAAGGTACTAGAGGAGCTCATCCTGCTTCCTTGTAACTATGAGGAGATCATCCCTGTTGGAAGAAATGACTTCTTCTATGACACTGAGAGTGGAGACTTTTCATTCTGTGAGTTCAATACTGATGGAACTGGTGGAATGAGCCGTGATCTTGAGATGACAAGAGCGATCCTTGAAACCTTCCCAGATCAGGAGTTCATAAAGAGAGAAGGCCTTCATGGTTTTGATGTTGTCTCTTCTATCGCCTCATCTCTTATAAATATCTACAACTCCTCCTCTATCAAGGTGGAGAATCCCCTTTTTGCAATTGTTGACTGGAGAGAAGAGGGAGTGATGAGCGATTTCAACCGTTTCATCGAGGCCTTCAAGGAGCGGGGTGTTGATTGCCGTTTTACTGACATGAGAGATCTCTACTTCGATGGAGAGATGTTGATCGACAGAACCGATGGCAGAGTGATAAATGGAATCTACAGAAGGGCTGTTACTAGTGTAATACTATCTCGTCTTGAGGATTGTACTGGCCTTATCGAGGCTGTTAGACACAACGTTGTTGTGCTGATGGGCCACTTCAGAACATCTATTGTCCACTCCAAGATGATAAGTGTAGCTTTGCACGATAGTCAGACAGAAGTGCTATTGAGTGAAGAGGAGAAGGCTTATGTGAAGGCTCATATTCCTCAGACATATAGATTGAAGAGTGGTATTGTTCCTGAAAGTGCTTTGCATGATGCTATTGAGAACAAGGATGAATGGCTCATAAAACCAGAGGATGACTTTGGTTCCCATGGCGTTTACTCAGGTATGGACACAGAAAAAGAGGAGTGGGCTTCGCTTGTGAAGGAGTCGATGGACAGAGGAAATATTCTTCAGCGCTTCTGCCCACGCTATAACTTTGAACTTCTGGGACCAGAAGCTGAAAGCATCGAGAGTCTTCCTCTGATGCTTGGTTCATACACAGCAGCTGGTAAAGTGGTTGGCTTCTATAGCAGAGCCGGCAAGGCCGGAGTCATCGACTTCGACCATGGTGGCATCTGTGTA
>JAILRW010000087.1 GCA_024698005.1 Sphaerochaetaceae bacterium
TGCGCATATAGGATCTTTCCATTTTCATATAGTCAGATGCTCCATACAGGGCAGAGATAAGGAAAGGAACGTAGGTAACAATACTTAGTAGAAGGTGCTCATTATTCGAGAGGTCGACGATAAAGAGTAGCAGGCCTCTTATCATTATGAAAAAGGTAGATAATGCTATTGTAATATCCTGAAATAGATGGCTCTGTTCTGAGTCTCTAGACAGTATGGCAACGATAGAAATAATCATTGCACTCGTAACAGAACTGAAGATTGTCAGATCGGCAATGAGGGATGAGGTGTATGCCTCTTCTGTAAGGGCGATACAGAACATTATAAAAAGTATGATAGGAATAATACTGAGGAGTGAAATCAGCTGATTTTTCATATTTGAATGGTGACCTGTTGCCAGATGAAACAAGAGAATTGCAAATGGAAAAAGCACGTAGGAGAACATAAGGATCAGCGAAACAACAAGTTGATTCTGCAAGAATAAGCTGATTACAGGGTTATCCATGATCGAGATCAACATCATAAGCAATGATAACAATGCAAAACAGGATAGGATTCTCTTGTATCTGTTGTCCTTTACAAAGATGAAGACCAGAACAATTCCTGTTATTGTGATTGAATAGAAGCTGAAGTTCATGTAGATATCGAAGAAGTCATTGAGCTGAAGATTTCTGATCTCTGTAAAACTTCCAATTCTGACAGGATGTATCTTTGTTCCATTCAAGGCCAGTGCGCTTCCAAAATGATATTCGACTGCAATACGGCTACCATTGAGTGGCTGATCGAAGAAGCCTAAAAAGTCGTTCTCGCAACCGAGCAGGAATGCTGGGTAGTTTCGCTGTTTTGGATATCTCGAAATCTCTTTTCCATCCACAAGGATTCTTATGGAGGAGAAGTTGCTTTTTATCAGATAGCAGTTGAAGCTCTTGTCAACATGATCTGAAAGGGTAGTTTCAATCCTAATATTCTGGCCTGTTCTCGCCTTGACTCTATAAGGCAGTGATACATTTTTTTCAATTAACTGATCTTCTAGATAGATATCCCAGGTCAAAGAGTCCGTTCTGAAGATCGGACTGTTGAACGAATAGATATCCATTTCTGAATGAATGAAGAGAATATAGATAGAGAGCGAAAAGAAGAGAAAAAGAACAAACACCAGCAAAAATCTTTGCAAGAGTTCTGGTGCAATTTTCCATCTTTGTATTCTTCTATCCATAGTATAAAAAAATGTATCAGCATAAAGAGCTACTTTCAATAAGTAGTTGTTTCTATTATTCTTATCAATTATGAAAAAAGCACTCCTCCTGTTATTGACTATCCTTCTTCTGGTCTCATGTTCAGAACCAATTAGACAGGATCGTCTTCTCATGGGAACCAATTGCTCTATCAGTGTTTTTGCAAAGAGTGATGAAGAAAGAATCCAGGAGTGCTTTGATATTCTTTCCAGCATAGAAAAAAGGATCAGTGCAAAGCTTTCAGAAAGTGAAATAAGCAAGATAAACAAAGCTGCAGGGAAGGAGAGTGTAAGAGTATCAGAAGAGACATTTAAGCTGATAAAGCGTTCTGTTGAATTACATAAGCTCACAAAAGGGGCTTTCAATCCACTCATTGGCAAGATAACAGCACTTTGGAATATTGGTAGTGGGGATGAGAAGGTCCCAGAAAAAGCTGAAATAGAGTTTCTTGTCACTCATGCAAGAGAAGGTGAGATTGTCCTCGATGAAGCTAATCAGACAGTTTATTTGACAGACGAATATACATCTCTTGACCTTGGTGCAATTGGAAAGGGGTATGCAAGTGATGTGCTATCAGCTTTTCTTGAGAAGGAAGGAGTTAGCAAGGCCCTTATCAATTTAGGTGGCAATGTATATGCAGTTGGGAAAAAGAGCAAGAAGGCCAATTGGAAGATTGGGCTTAGAAATCCAGATGGAAATGGGCTCTTTACAACAGTTGAAATTGAAGATGGGGCAGTAGTCACCTCCGGTGCATATGAGCGCTACTTTATTCAAGATGGTGTAAAGTATCACCATATCATGGATCCAGATACTGGTTATCCTGTAAATCTCGACCTAACATCAGTATCTATAATTTGTGAGGATGCAACGCTTGCAGATGCACTCAGTACAGCTGTATTCGTCCTTGGAAAAGAGGAGGGTATCAAGCTGTTGACTGAGCTTGGTGTAAATGCAGTTCTGCTAACAAGAGACAAGGAGATTATCAAACTTTGATAAATCTGAGAGCCATGTAGCAGTCAACTAGATAGCTATCAATTGGCTCTGTATCACTGCCGTCTGAATAGAAGGCAGAAAGAAGGAATCCTCTTTTCAGTATTGAGCCAATGATATCATCCAGAGTATGGCTATATTCTAGTGTTCCCTTTTCTTCAATTAATCTCTCGACCTCTTTTCTGGACATGGAAACTTCACTCTTGAATGGTAATGTATACTTTATCTTTACCTTTCCTTTCAAGAGCTTGTCTGCATCAAAAAGATATAGGGTCGGATTTGCAAAACTTAATATGTAGACGCCACCTTTTTTCAGGACTCTGTCAACTTCACCGTAAAGGCCATCAAGATTCGGTACAAAGTTTATTGCTTGTGGATTGATTACAAGATCGAACGAGCTATCTTCAAGCTCTTCAAGATTGCACATGTCACAATTGATAGTCTTTATATCAAGACCTTCCCGCTCACAGACTGCCCTGTCATTTTCCAGTTGATTGCTGCTGATATCAACAACAGTAACTCTCTTTCCATAGGCTGATAGTAGTGGTCCTTGCTGGCCTCCACCTCCTCCAAGGAGCAGAGTATCTGCACCAGTATCGTTGAGCCAATAAAGTGGCATGTATTTTATTGGAGTGAGATGAAGCTTTGGATTTTTGTTTCTTGCTGCTTCAATCTCCTCACTGTTAACAGGTATCGTCCAGTAATTGTGTTTTTCAACTTCGCTATCCCAGGCGATTCTGTTGATTTCCTTTGCATCCATAACATCAAGTATAAGTGCTCTAGCACACTCTTTCAATTGACCACTTTTGCGCTAGGTGTTAGCTTTTCAGATATGAAAGATGGAAAGCATTTTAGATTCTTCTTGCCACTGCTGCTGATTATTTTAATTATTCTTGTCTTGGTAGTACTCTTTTCCTGGACTGACAGTATCAGTGAAAAAAACAGATTGAAAGAGCTTAGTAAAGAGCTTGAAAAGGTAACAAAAGAAGGTGGCGAAGCTGCACTTCTTTCCTTGGCAGGCATTAAGCTTTCCAATATTTTCTATGGTGACGATGGCGTCATTATATTTGCCGACAGCTCTGATAGCTGGAACTACTCTGCTGATGAACTTCAGAATATGAGCGTATACGAAAACTCCAAGAAGAGTGTTGTAGAAGTAATCTCTCTTTCAGGTCTATACGATAGAAGCTCTGGCTGTGGTGTAATTATTTCATCAGATGGATACTGTATAACCAATGGCCACGTTATAGGTTCAGGTGACAGTTTTACCTGCCTCATGGAAGATGGCTCTGCTATTTCAGCTTCTCTTGTTGGTGTGGATAAGATGACTGATATAGCAGTGATAAAGCTTGAAAAAAGGGAAGAGAAGTACATTCCTCTGAGTTTTGCTTTGGATAAGGAACTCAAGGTGGGCCAGAAGGTAATTGCAATTGGTAGCCCATTTGGCTGGTCCTGGTCCCAGAGTGTAGGTACAATTTCAGGTCTTGGTAGACTGGTAACCAGTAGTAGTGGTATTCCTCTTGCAAACATGATACAGACCGATGCTGCAGTCAACCCTGGTAACTCTGGTGGTCCTCTTCTCGATGGCCACGGAAGGATCGTAGGTTTGAATACTGCTATCTATACAACGACAGGTACTGCTCAGGGTATTTCCTTTGCGATCCCAATCGATACTGTAATGACTGTTGCTACAGACCTTATCAGAAAGGGAAGAGTTAGCAGAGGTTGGCTTGATATCCTTTCAGTTGAGATGAATCCTATCATTGCTGAGTATATGAATATTCCTGTGGAAACACGTGGTATCCTCATTAGCCAGGTAGTTCCAAGTGGTGAGGCAGATAGAGGCGGTCTTAGAGGTGGAAATAACCGTGTCCAGTATGGAAACAGTGAAATCTATCTTGGTGGCGATATCATTACGAAGATCGGCTCATCCGTAATTGAAAATACAAACGACTACTACACAGCTCTGCTATCTACAAAAGCTGGGGATAAAATGGATATCGAGGTTATCAGAAATGGGCAAAAGACAAGAATAAAGGGTGTAGTACTTGTCGAACAGACTGAGGAGAATACCCGCTGGGTTATAAGATAATGGCAGAAAACATTCCAGACGCCTCTTGGGGAGGCCAAGAAGTAAGCAATGTTCATGAAGGCGCAAGTGGAAGTGGATATACTCCATTCAAGGTCGTATCACCCTATGAACCTTCGGGGGATCAAGGAGCTGCAATCGATTCTCTTGCTGAAGGAATAATGAAAGGTGACAGGGCTCAGACACTGAAAGGTGTAACGGGTTCTGGTAAGACATACACGATGGCCAAGGTAATCGAGAAGATTCAGCGTCCAACTCTTATCCTTTCTCACAACAAGACACTGGCAGCCCAGCTCTATAAGGAGTTCAAGAGCTTCTTTCCTAACAACGCAGTTGAGTACTTCGTCTCTACTTACGATTACTACCAGCCAGAAGCTTACGTGCCTGGCAAGGATCTATACATTGAAAAAGAGACAGATATAAATGATGAAATTGATCGTTTAAGGCTTTCTGCTTCCTTTTCATTGATGGAAAGGCGTGATGTTGTAGTTGTTTCTACAGTCAGCTGTATCTATGGTCTTGGCAATCCTGTATCTCTCAGGGATATGATCCATTCTTTTCACGTTGGTGATGTCTTTGATCACAGGAAAGAGCTTGAGCAGCTTGTAAGGATGCTCTATGAGCGAAATGATATGGTCCTCAATAGAGGAACCTTCCGTGTGAGGGGAGATATCATAGAAATCTATCCTGCATATCTTGAAAACGCCTTCAGAATTATACTCGACTGGGATGAGATTGCTGCAATCGAATGGTTCGATCCGGTGACCTTGATAAAGGGTGATAGGGTTGAGAGTGTAAATCTCTATCCTGCTAAGCAGTTTGTTATGCCACAAAGTGCACTTGCAGGTGCAATCAAGAGGATTGAGAACGAGCTTGCAGATCAGGTTGCCTTCTTCGAGGGAGAGGGGCGATTAGTTGAGGCTCAGAGACTTAAAAGTCGAGTAGAGTACGATATGGAGATGCTCAAGGAGGTTGGTCACTGCTCTGGTATAGAGAACTACTCTAGACAGCTTGCAGGAAGAGCTGCAGGAGAGCGACCTGCTGTTCTCCTCGATTATTTCCCAGATGACTTTGTTTGTTTCATCGATGAATCTCATGTAACACTTCCTCAAATTGGTGCAATGTATGAAGGCGACAGGTCTAGAAAGATGAACCTTGTAAACTATGGTTTTCGTCTTCCTTCAGCTCTCGATAACAGACCACTCAAATATGCTGAATTTGACAAGAAGGTCGGTCAGAGGATCTATGTAAGCGCAACTCCAGGAAAGATTGAAGTCAAAGAGAGCTCGAAGATTGTAGAGCAACTTATAAGGCCTACCGGTCTTCTTGATCCAACTATTGAAGTCAGAGCGACGGAAGGACAGATGGAAGACCTTTATGGAGAGATCCGAAAGACCATAGAGAAGCATGAGAGAGTACTTGTTACTACTCTTACCAAGAAGATGGCAGAGGATCTTACAGATTACTTGACAGGGCTTGGGCTGAAAGTCAGATATCTGCATAGTGAGGTTGAAACAATTGAACGAGTTGAAATTCTTCGTGATTTAAGACTTGGCAAGTTTGATATCCTTGTCGGTATCAATCTGCTTAGGGAAGGTCTTGATCTTCCAGAAGTATCTCTAGTTGCAATCCTTGATGCTGATAAGATTGGCTTCTTGCGTTCTGCAACCTCTCTTATACAGACTATTGGACGTGCCGCAAGAAATGCAGATGGCAGGGTCATCATGTATGCAGATATGATGAGTGATGCCATGAGAGAGGCCATAGTAGAAACTGAGCACAGAAGAGAAGTGCAGAATGAGTATAACATCACTCACGGTATAACACCTAAGACAATCAAGAAGGCGGTTGAAGATCTCATAGAAAGACAGGAAGCAGAGAAGAGTGAACTTCAGGAAGCTGAAATGAAGATTCAGAGATCAGGCTACAATCTTCTAGTTGAAAGTGACAGGAAGAAGTATCTCAAGGCGATTGAGAAGGAGATGCTCGAGTGTGCCAAGAATCTGGAGTTTGAGCGTGCTGCTCAGCTCAGGGATGAGATTGAACTTGTCAAGTCCGGGCGATTCCTGGAAGAGTAAACAGTACAAGATCTACAAAAGACGAGGAGGTGTCTGGGTTCTGGTCCTTCTCGTTTATTCTTCTCCTGATCCCTTCATAAAGTGAATATACAGATATCTTGCCACTGGAAGGTTTTCCAGCACCTTCCCATTGCTCTTCATATCGGTAGCCGAGTTCTGATAGAAGAGCAGAGGTGAATATCCCATGGAAGATTTCATCGTCATATATTTCCTCAAAGGATTGCTCGTCATATCTAGAACCAGATATTTCCCAGATGTCATCTGAATATATTCGTGATGGATTTGTAAGTTTTGATAATAGTGTGAGTATATCTCCTTCCTTTAGCTCATCCTTTATGATCTCCCCTGAGTAGCAGGAATCTAGTAATATTAGTTTTCTTCCAGGTATTTCTGAAAGATCCAGTCTAAGTTCATCGAGGGGGTAAAGATATATGATATTCTCATCGAGACTTCTCCAGTCTCCAATGTCAGGAAAGACTATATTTCCCATGACCATCGCTCCATTCAGATACCTTATGTTTTCATCTTCACTTTTGTAGCTGTTCACACCATGGCCTGCATAATAGAAGATTATTAGATCTTCAGAATTAGTGATGTGGCTTAAATATTCCAGTTTTTTTCGTACATTGTTCTTGTAGGAAGAAAGAGTGATCGCGTTTATTCTGTCAACAGGTTCTCCCAATATTGGTCTTTTGAGTGTTCTTTCATAAATATTGTTACCATCCTGTGTAAAAGAATAGGAATAAAACGCTTTGCCTTGTAATGAGGCTAGATATGAAAACTGCTCTATAACAGCTTTCTGATCTTCATTTGTACACACGAGAGAGTTAACTGTTGTTGATCTGTAATCAAGAGAGCAGGAGACTAGGTAGACTGCTCCTTTTTCATAATCTGAATTGTTCATTTCGCAAGAGACTAATAGGAGAGAGAGGAGAATCATTAGAGCAAGCTTTCTCATTTCCTTCCTCCATAGACAGCCTTTATGCCAATGAAGGTGGAGAAATCGGTGGCTCCATCCCTTACTGAATAGTTTATTCCTGTTTTTAAACTGAATGGTGGTTTGATCAAATAGTTTACGAACAGTGTGCTCTCATAGAGTGCAAAAACGGTCTTGTTAAAGTTGTATTTACCTTTGCCTGCACCAAAGGAAAGGCCAAGGTCGAACCTTTTTGAAAGGTTATAGTCTGCTTGGATACCAAGGCAAAAAATATCAAAGCCGAGAAGAGTTATACCATTATTCACTAACGAATCACTTTGCTTTGTAATCGAGCCATAGGGACTCACAGAGAAGCGCCAAAGTTTGATTTTCAGTGGAGCAATATCTATACGTGCACGTCCTGCTGTGAATGACTTGTCATTAATGTTATCGATATTTGTTGGCGTTATAATTGTAGGGGAGAGTGTGAAACATGCTTCCATCGATATTGCGATTGCATGTACTGAAATAGAAATAAAAGCGATAAGCAAAAAAATAGTCATGAGTTTCTTCATGACTATTTCTCGCCTGAAAATTGAAATATTGTATCAATGTTCAGTTGTAAAAAGCACAAGATCGATGAAATTTGTACTTTCTGTAGTTGTCTGGCTATATGTGTGGCCTTTCAGGCTCTTGATGTAGCTCAACATGTTATTTACATAACTATTTGTGTTTTCAAACAGAGAGGTGACAGTAATTGTTCCAGAAGTTGTGTTTGCTGTTCCAGATGAAAGGTCATAGCCTAGTGAGTTGAGTAATCCAGCAGAGAACATGCCATGTGGGTCTTTCCATCCAAGTTCAGAGTTCGTTCCGTAATAGGTGGATGTTGTAGTATGCTCTTTTGATGTCTGGCTTGAAGATGAAGCATATATACCCCAAGTGTATGTAAGATCAAGATCGCTGCTTGAGAAAAGACTTGAGTAGGCAGATCCAATGTCAGTATTAGCATTTTCACTAAATGATAGGTTGCCAGAGTAACATGAATCTATGAGGATAATCTTATTCCCATTGGTAGCTTTTACTAAAGAAACGAAATCAGTTGGTGAAATCAAATCCAAATAGGTACTGGAATAGTATGGACCTACTAGATATCCAGTATTGCTTATTCCATGTCCAGAGTAGAAGAATATGGTGATATCATTTGATCCAATATTTTCATCTTCGATCAAATCTTCAAGAGTGGAAGTGTTAGAGAAGATAATTTTTGTACCAAGATTAGATGTGCTTTCTGATCCGTTCCTATATGTTTTTTTATAGATACTATTACTTTGATCATATATGAGGGTTGCAGAATAACTATAACCAGCATTTTCATACATGGCCTTGGTCTGCTCATAAAGGGCATTCATGTCATTCTGTGTTCCATCTAAATCATCAGCAACTGTAGTACCTGAATAAGAATAACCCATTGCAATCAAATGGACGGTTGGCTTGGAGTAGGAAGAAAAGTTCTCACAGCCAACAAGAACTATCATTGCAATCAGACAGAGGATAAGTATCTTTTTCATATTCTTACCCCCAGACCAAGAGTGACGGCAACAGAATCCTGATAACTGGCTCTTTCAAGCTGGACCTGAGGAGAAATGAAAAAGTTCTTGTTGAAAAGGTATTCCATGCCAAGGTTACAGCCAATGAATGCAAGTTTTGTCTCTGTATTGAAGTAGAAGCCAAAGCCTGTATAGATATCAGCATTTAGCCTGAAGTGATTTGATAGGGCATAGTAGAGACCAGCTCCTATACCTAAGTCAAAATGAGATTTGAGAGTAATCATCGGAGCACTGAGTGTTTTGGATGAATACCTTATCAAAGCAAAAGGAATAGTGCTTAACTTACTATTGATTTTAAATTCTGCACCAGCTCTATTGTCTACAAGAAAGCTGGTTCTGAAATTCAAATTATCATTAATATTTCTAGTATGGCCTTCATTGACGCCACCACTCAATCTATCATAGAAGGAAACCGCAGGAAGTATAGAGATTGTCAACAACAGGACAGCTAATATCAAAACGATTTTTCTCATAGCTTAGTATTAACACAATAAATTAGAATTATTAATAAAAAATCAGCTTAATTTATTAATTTTTCGTCCTTAAAGAATGAAATCAGTGGTTTCCTTATATAGACACTTACGATTTTTTTGTTTGGAATATCTGTGGTCTCAGCTTTGACTAGATGACCTCTAAAATCAAGATTTACAAGATATCTTGAACCTCTATATTCAGTTGATAGCACACTGCAGTTGTCCAGACAGAGGTGCATTTTAAAATCACCGTGGAAAGGGGATTCAGTCATGTGAACTGACTCTGGACGGAAAAAGATTGTGTCATAGTTTTCATTATCAGAAAACAGTGAAGCAGGTAGGAATGTACCATCTCCGGAAAAAGATGCAGTAAATTGTGTGGCGGGGTGCTGGTAGATCTCTTCTGGTCTTGCGCTCATTTCGACCTTTCCATCCTTTATGATTACAATCCTATCAGAGATGCTGAGGGCCTCTTCTATGTCGTGAGTGACATAGATTGTTGTCATTCCTTCTGCCTTATCATGTATCTTCCTGATTTCATCCTTCAGATGCCTTCTGAGATTGGCATCAAGTGCTGAAAGAGGTTCATCAAGCAGAAGTACTTCAGGACTTGTTGCAAGAGCTCGGGCAAGTGCTACTCTCTGGCACTGTCCACCTGAGAGTGTGCTTATCTTCCTTTTATCAAAACCTTCAAGACCTACGAGGGAAAGAAGGAGATCTTTTGTTTCTTTCTTCTCCTTTCTCTTCATCTTATGGAATTTTAGAGCGTATGCAATATTTTTGGAGACATTCATGTTCTCGAAAAGTGCGTAGTCCTGGAAGACAATTCCGACGTGTCTCTTTTGGATCTTCTCATGGGTGATATCTCTGCCACCTAGAGTTATTTTGCCTTCTTTGATAGGGGTGAGCCCTGATATTACAGAGAGAATTGTTGATTTACCACTTCCTGAAGGACCAATTACAGATACGAATTCACCTGCTTCCGCCTTGAAAGATAGATCGAGCTTGAAGTTTGGATATTCTACAATGACATTTTCTAGTATGAGCTCACTCATCTTTCTGTCTCCCTGAATAGATACTCACAAAGTATGAACACGATAAAGGTTATAACCATGAGAATGGTTCCAACTGCGCATGCTCCCTGGTAATTATAGGAATTTATAAGTCTGTATAGTTGTAATGGTAAGGTAGAAACCTTTCCCTGGGCAAGAGTTAGTGTTGCATTTACTTCTCCCATTGAAAGGGCAAAGGCAAATATGAATGCCTTGATTATACTACTCAAGATGGAAGGTATCTCTATATCAAGAGAGGCTTTCATCTTACTAGAGCCCATAGTATATGCAGCATTAAGTTTATTTTCTTTCTGGCTTCTAAGTATTGGTAGAAGTGTTCTTAGACAGAATGGCAGTGTGATAACAGTGTGAGCAAGTACTACAAGCATAGGGCCCGTAAGTATAGAACCATCACTGACACTTGCTCTCATCAATGAATATCCAAGTCCAAGCGTTACGCTACTGATAGCCATTGGTAGCATCGATAAAAGCTCAAAGAAAGCACCTTTCTTGCTTTTGGATATCCAGAGTGCAAGACAGAGGGAGATAATTGTAGAAACACTTGCTGAAGCAATTGCAATTGAAAGAGAACTTTTTATGGCTCCTAGTGTATTTTTCATGGCAAGAGAACTCTCAAGTCCAAAGAGTTCCTTGTATGCTCTGATCGTGTAACCAGTTCCCAGCCTCTGGCTTGTTGAATAGAAGCTTCTCCAGATTATCGAAACCAGAGGTGCAAAGAAGAAGAGCATCATTATTACTATGTAGAAAGTAATTGCGAAATAGGTAAGGCGGGAATTGGGCTTTACCAGCCTTGAAAGCCTGTGTTTTTCTCTATTCTTGAAGAGAGATGAGAAGATTAGATAGATGACAAGGCAGAATAGGTTTACAGAGAAGGAGTATACACTCAAGGCAGCCGCCTTAGAAGTGTTGCGAACTATATTATTGAGTCTGTAGATTTCAACTTCGATAGTTGTGAACTGTGGTCCTCCACCGAGCACAAGTATTATAGAGAAACTTGTGAAACAGAAGAGGAAAATAAGAAGTCCGGCAGAAAGGATTGAAGGGAGAATTCTTGGCAGTGTTATCTTACAGAATGTCTTGATACTAGAAGCTCCCATCAGCATGGAAGCATTTTCCTGGTTGCGTGAAAGATGGCTCCATGAGTCCGTAATAAGAGATAGAGCTACAGGAAAATTCAGAAACACATGTGCAAGAATAATGGCCTTGAAGGAGTAGAGTATTCTGAGTGGAGGTTCATCTGTTCTTAGTATCTTCATCAATATTGTGTTGAGGACACCTCCATTTCCATAGAAGATGACAAATCCAAGGACAACAAGAATAGATGGAAGAACAAAACAGAGATTTGAAATGCTTAGAACAAGCTTTCTGAAGTGGAATTTATAGTTTGAAAAAAGATATGCACCTGGAAGTGCAAAGAGGACAGAAAAGAGTGCAGAGAGAGAAGCTTGTTTCAGAGTGAAAACAAGAATTTGCCTGTTATAGGCAGATGTGAAACTCTCTGTGACCCTCTTTATTGTAAAGGAGCCGTCACTAAGGAAGGCTCCCTTTAGATTTTGATACAAAGGGAGGAAGAATACTAAGAATAGGATCAGCAATGGAATGATGCTGATAGCTGTATAGTAGTCAAACCTCTTTTTTTCCATTATTTAACCATAGCCTTTGTCCAGTCTTCTGTCCACTTGTCAAGCTTCTCTGCGATGGTTTCTTCATCGATACTGAGCAGTTTTTCTGGTACTGGTGCATACTTGTACTCTTCTGGAAGTGTGACAGTGTTGTTTGCTGGATACATTGAGTTGGCAACAGCAGTTTCGACCTGGCCATCAGAAAGGATGAAGTCAACAAATGCTTCTGCTTCTTTCTTGTGCTTGCTGTTCTTCAAAATGCCAATGCTCTCGATAGTCTTTGCATGGCCTTCTGAGAAGATGAGTGCCTTGTATCTAGTACTCTTTTCCCACATTGCATGATATACAGGGCTTGTTGTATAGGAAAGAACGATTGGAGCTTCGCCCTCTGTGAAGAGGCCATAAGCAGTTGACCAACCATCAGCAATTGTGAGTGCGTTCTCACCAACTGCTTTCCACCAATCAAGATAGCCATCTTCACCATAGACTTCAATTGTCCAAAGCAGGAGGCCAAGGCCTACTGAAGAAGTTCTTGGGTCGATGAGGATGACCTTGTTCTTATAGATAGGATCCTTGAGATCTTCAAGTGACTTTGGCTCTGGAATGTTGGACTGTGTATCGTAAACAAATGCAAAGGCACCGTAGTCAAAAGGAAGAAGTCTCTTCTCGCTATCAAAAACCAGGTCATCAGAAACATTCTTGAGCTCTGGTGAGTCATAGGATGCGAATAGACCAGACTTATATGCAGCACTGGCACTGTCATCACTGATACCCATTACAACATCTGCAGGGCATCTGTCTGCCTCAGTAATTGCCTGGTTGAGCATCTGAATTGCATCCCCTGTGGAGACGACATTTACCTTTATTCCAGTCTTCTCTTCAAAGAGAGGAATGAGAGTAGGGCCAGATCCCCATTCGGATGAGAATGTGTCATAGCAGTAGAGTGTGAGAACTTTTTCTTCATTCTTCTCTTCAACTTGGCCACGTGCAAAGGAAAGAGACAAAGCGAGAATGAGAACAAGAATAACGGTGATTGATTTCTTCATTGAAATCCTCCTTATAAACTTGTCCGGAGGATAAAAAAACTGCGCTTCCTACGCTGGTATTGTCCAGATCAGGTAACGGGTTTGATCTCAGGCCTTATAGGCCACCCCGGGCTACAGATAAGCATATTCTCCAAGGTATAAATATGTCAATGGTGGACTTGTAAGAAAAAAAGGGGTAGATTTTTATACATGCAGTATGTTCTATCAGCCGAAGAGGCAAAGAGCCTTGATTTGATTACTCAGAATGAGTTTGGCCTTCCTGGGCTATCTTTGATGGAGAATGCAGCTCTTAGCTTCTTCTATGAAATCGAAAATGATTTGAAAAATGCTAAACTCTGCATATTCGTTGCTGGCTGTGGCAACAATGGTGCTGATGCAATTGCGGCTGCAAGAATTGCCTTCAGTAGAGGCTATGAGAATGTCAGGATCTGCGCCCTGAAAGGTAAAGAGAGTCCAGATAGGGCAAAACAGAGAGCAATAGCAACCTTTTTTGGGGTACCTTTTACTTCCCTTATTGAAGGAGACCTTATAATAGATGGCCTCTACGGTATAGGTCTCAAGGGCGATGTGAGAGATGAAGGTAGGAAGGTAATCGAGAAGATAAACAGTCTCAAGACCAAAGTAATCAGCATAGATTGTCCTTCAGGCCTAGGTGATAAATCCACATTTAACTGTATAGTCAAAGCGGAAAGAACTGTTACTTTTGGCTTTGCCAAGAAGTGCTTCTTTACCCCTAATGGAAGGGCTTACTGTGGAAGTATCAAGGTGGTTAATCCTTCATTTGCTCCAGATGCAATGAAGCGCGTTCAGGGCAATTTCTCACTGCTTGAGGAGTGTGACCTTTCTCTTCCCAAGATGGATGCAGACAGCTATAAGAACAAGAGGGGACATGTGGCCATATTTGGTGGTTCTGATGATTTCACAGGTGCTGTCAGACTCTCCTCAAGAGCTGCGTTCCTTTCAGGAGCTGGTCTGGTAACAGTCTATACAGATGAGCATATACTTCCTATCGTTGCCAGTGAAAATCTTTCTCCAATGGTAAGAGCTTTTGATAACTACACGGGAAAGGAAAAGTATGACTGCATTCTCTTCGGTCCTGGAATTGGAAAGAATAAGGAAGCTCTGCTTGAGAAGGTGTTGAAGAGTGCCAAGTGTCCTGTTGTCATCGATGCTGATGGCGTCAGTACCTTCAAGAACCTTTCTGATCATAGTACAGAGAGCCCTCTTCTAGTATTTACGCCACACTTGGGGGAACTGAGAACACTGAGTGATAATGCATCTTATAATACACCAGATGAATATTTCTCAATGCTTGATACACTTTCAAGAAAATATAGTGCAACAATTGTGGCAAAAAGTAGTGTAGTCACAATTGCAGATGGAAAGAATATAATTAGTGTAGATGGTGCAAATCCTGCTCTTGGTGTTGCAGGAAGTGGTGATGTCCTTTCTGGAATCATTGCAAGTATTCTATGTCAGGGTAAGGATGTACCAACTGCTTGTCTGTATCATCAGATGGCAGGTCATAGATTAAGAGAAGAGAAGGGTTTCTTTACCAGTGAGGAGCTGGTCGAGATGGTAGGTAGATTAAGATGATCCAGCTTTATGTAATTACCTTGATATATCTATTCCTGGCAGCTTCTACTGCTCTGTATGATACCTACAGAGGTCTTTTCTCTTTTGTCTTTTCATATCGTCATCGTCTGCATTCCAATAGGAGATTCAGGCATTTTATAATTATTTCAGGCCCTGTTCTGGCACTTTTGAATCTATTTTTTCCTCAAGATCCAGGTCCAAGGTATCTTGGGAATCTTGTGCCTGCATTTGCCTGCCTCTACTCAGCCTACTTTTATATTCGATACATCAAGGGTGGGGCAGCTGAGGATATACTTAATCCTTCTCCTTTCAAGGGTTATATGCTATTTTTAGTGACAATTCTTCACTTTTTATTCCCTTTCCTAGTTCTTCTTTAATCAATTGCAGAACAAAAAGAAGGGGACCTCGAGGGTCCCCAACTTGTATCTGGATATGTCTTAGATGACTGTACCGGACTTGATGATTGCATTCTTGTTGATGACGATAATTCCATCATGTACTGAATACATATCGAAATCACCTTCTGGTCTTGGGATATCATCGATACCGATTCTACAACCATCACCGATTCTAACGTTTTGGTCGATAATTGCTCTGCGGATGATTGTACCCTTACCAATACCGATGTTAGGAATGCCATTCTTTGCATTCTTCTCTCTTTCTGCATCAGTTTCATAGTAACTTGCACCCATGCAGTAAACACCGTCGAGGGAAGCACCGGACTCGATGATGGTTCTGACACCAACGATTGAGTTGACAATATAAGCGTTAGTGATGATAGAACCCTCAGATGCGAGAGAGTAGGAGATGTTACAGAAGTTCATCTTTGTAGCTGGGAGGTGTCTTCTGTGTGTGTAGATTGGCATGTCTTCATCGTAGAAGTTGAAGTCTGGGTGGATAGAAGCAAGGTTGAGGTTACACTCGTAGAATGCCTTGATAGTACCGATATCTTCCCAGAATCCATCGAAGAGATATGCAGCAGCTGGTCTGGTCTTGATTGACTCAGGGATGATTTCCTTACCGAAGTCAGTCTCATCATTGTTGAGCATCTCTTCCATTGCCTTTGCATTGAAGATGTAGATACCCATTGATGCAAGATATTCGTTGGAGGAGTCTACCTTCTTGCCAAGCTGATCCTTCATCAAAGCTTCATTAACACGATACTCAGAGATATCCATGTCAGCTGCTGGCTTCTCATAGAACTTCTTAATCATGCCCTTTTCGTCTACAGACATGATACCAAGTCCGGTAGCTTCAGCTCTTGAAATTGGCTTAGCTGCGACAGTGAAATCTGCACCAGTATCAATATGGCGCTTTAGCATGTCCTGGAAGTCCATAGCATAGAGCTGATCACCAGAGAGTACGATGTAGTAATCTGCATTCTGATCGTGGAAGTGCTTGAGGTTCTTTCTTACAGCATCTGCTGTGCCCTGATACCAGGACTCGGATGAGTATGTCTGCTCTGCAGCAAGAATCTCGACAAAGCCACCAGAGAAGGAATCGAACTGATATGTGCTTACGATATGGTTGTGAAGGGAAGCTGTGTTGAACTGGGTAAGAACGTAAATCTTGTTGACGCCACTGTTGAGACAGTTTGAAATTGGGATGTCAACGAGACGATACTTACCAGCAAATGGTACAGCTGGCTTTGATCTGTCCATTGTCAATGGATAGAGTCTTGTGCCTCTTCCACCACCGAGAATGATAGCAAGAACCTTCTTCTGCTTGTCTTTTACTTTTTTATTCATTGGTACCTCCAAGTAGTTTCTCATATATTTTAATATATTTTTGAGCTGATTCTTTCCATGAAAAATCAGTATTCATACCAATTTTTCTTGCTGCGTCGACTTGCTTGCTTCCCTTTTCGTAGAAAGCGAGGGCACGGCTGACGCACTTTACAATCTCATCAGAGTCAAGTTTCTTGAATGAGAAACCATTTCCCTTGTATAGATCGCTGTCGATATCTATTACAGTATCCTTCAATCCGCCTGTTTCATGGACGATTGGAAGAGTACCGTATCTTAGTGAATACATCTGATTAAGGCCACAAGGTTCATATCTTGATGGCATCAGGAAGAAGTCTGCAGCGCCTTCAACAAGGTGGGATGCCTCCTGTGAGAAGATGATATTTACACTAAGGTTGTCATACTTTTCAGCAAGCTTGTTAAGCTTGTCGACATACTCCTTGTCTCCGGTTCCGATCAGAAGAACCTGACATTTTTTATCAAGTATCTTTTCTAGAGCACATGGAGTACCATGTAGCAATTCATGGAAACCTTTCTGCTCTGCAATTCTGCTGATCATCGCAATAAGAGGAGTATCTGGATCGACCGATAGGCCAAACTTCTTCTGAACTTTTGCTTTCAGCTTCTTCTTGCCGGAAAGATCTGAACTGGAGAAATGGGTCTTGAAGAACTTATCTGTTTCAGGATTCCATTCCTCTGTATCGATTCCGTTGAGAATGCCTGCCAGACTGTCCTTTTTAGACTTCAACAACTCTTCAAGGCCACAGCCCTGTTCTTTTTCCTGTATCTCATCTACATAGCTTTCTGAAACAGTTGTAATCATATCAGAGTAGACGAGTCCAGCTTTGAGCATGTTTAATCTTCTGTCTATGCCACTACCTGAGAACATTCCATCTTCAGTTTCATAACCAAGTTGCAGTGCATCAAAGCGAGGGAAAGTTCCCTGATATGCTAGGTTGTGAATTGTAAAGATCGAGTAGGAGAGGAACCCTTCCTTCTTCAAGAGGAAAGGAACAAGTCCACTTGTCCAGTCGTGACAATGAACTATATCTGCATCGAAACGGCTTCTCTTCATGTAGGCAAGCACAGCTTTGCTCATGAGAAGATAGCGATAAGAGTTATCTCCATATGGAGCAAAGGATGTATCTCCATATATACCTTTCCTTTCTGTGAATACAGGATGCTTGAGGGCGACGTACTCTACACCTTTAAGTTTTGTAGAGACAATGTCTACCTTCTCATCCTTGTCCAGCATAGGAACTGAAAGCGTGTACTTGTATTTGAAATCTTTTTCACTAATGAAGCCATATAATGGCATAAGAACTCTCGTCTCGACACCAGACATTGCCAGTGCAGGGGAGAGAGCTCCTACAACATCTGCCAGCCCTCCAGATTTTGAGAAGGGAACAGTTTCCGAACTTACCATCAATACTTTCATACTACCTCAAATTAGAAACCATCAAATTTGGCAAGTCAAGGAAAAACGCAAATTTGATGGTTATATATTTATAAAATGTACTGAATATAACTTATCTTGAAAGATATTCGTCCATTGACGAAGCAGCGACAGCGCCATCGCCAGTTGCAGTAACAACTTGTCTCAGAGCAGTTGTTCTTACATCACCGGCAGCAAAAATTCCTTCAGCACTGGTTTCCATCTTTCCATTTGTGATAACAAAGCCTCTCTTGTCCATTTCAACAAGGTCCTTGAATATCTCAGAGGTAGGGATGATACCAGTGAAGATGAAGATGCCATCGGTTTCGATTGTCTCTCCTGTATCCAGGGTAACGGACTTTACTTTTTCCTCACCATTGATAGAGACAACATTGGCCTTCATGACACACTTGATCTTCTCTTCTTTGAATACTCTATCCTGAAGAATTTTTTGAGCTCTGAACTGATCTCTTCTATGGATAAGAACAACTTCAGAACAAAGCTTTGCAAGATATAGAGCGTCTGTGAGTGCTGTGTCTCCACCACCTACAACAACGACCTTCTTGTTCTTGAAGAATGGTCCATCGCAGGTTGCACAATAGCTTACGCCCTTGCCTTCATATTCGTTTTCTCCAGGGATGTTGAGCTTGCTGTGCTTTGCACCAGAAGCAATGATTATTCCTCTTGTTGCTATATCTTCTACATCAGTGTGAAGCAGGTAGCCACCATCACTCTTCTCAATGCTTTTTACAAGTGTGTATTCGACCTCACCACCAAGTCCATTGAGCTGCTCCTCGAAATCCTGAGCAAGCTTGAAACCCTTGGCATTCTTGAATCCTGGATAGTTTTCGATTTCGTTGATCATCATGAGCTGACCACCTACGCCCATTGGGTCAAGTAGGGCAATATCATATCCATAGCGCTTGAGATAGATAGCACTTGTGATGCCAGCGGGACCAGCTCCAATAATTACAGCGTCGACATTCCTCATTTTTCTTCTCCTTTCAATCGTTCAAGCAGAGCTTCTTCTGCATCTGATCTTCTAATATAGCTTGGTCCCTGACCAATATCGTCAGCACCAACTTCTTCAAACTGTTTGATACCCATTTCAATAAGTACAAGACCAAGTGGTCTTACTTCATTTCTATCAACAATCAGCTTCTGATCTTCTTTCAAGAGAAGAATTAGCTTTTCTGCAAAAACCTTGGCATCAGGTCCTGTTGCATAGATAGTAGAGTAGGCGGAAAGCTTATCAACAAGATTTTCAGCATTTCCATCAATATCATCCATCAAGGCATTTCCATCGCTGTCATATAGACCAAGATAGAATCTTTTCTTTCTTGCATCTATTACAGTCAGAATGGCTTGGTCACTTGCACCACTGGAAAGTGCAAGAGCCTTGAGGGTTGGAACTGAAACCATTGGTTTATCAAGTGCAACGCTTATTCCCTTCAAGCAGGACATTCCAATTCTTAGAGAAGTGAAAGCTCCTGGACCCCTTGTGCAGACAAGAAGATCAAGGTCATCAAGCTTGAGACCTTGTCTTGAAACTAGTTCCTTTATCTCCATCAAAAGTCTTTCAGAGTGCTGCATTGGCAGAGAGAGAACTCTCTCTTCAAAACCATTGCTGCTTTTAAGAGCAAGGTGAAGTGTATTTGTTGATGTGTCTACTGAAAGTACGTTCATAACTCAAGTCCTTTGATCTCTATATCTCTAGAAAGGTCATCATTGATTGTGATGTTAATATAGATTGTATCATCTGGGAGCATATCTTCAATCTTCTCACTCCACTCGATGAGAGCTACGCCATCAGAGTAGAGGAAGTCCTCACCTCCCATGGATTCAAACTCATCTTCACCTGAGAGTCGGTACAGATCGAGATGGTACATCTTCAATTTGCCATCATACTCCTGTACAAGAGTGAAGGTAGGGGAGACGATAGCTTCTTCAATGCCGAGCTCCTTCGCAAAACCTTTTGCAAATACAGTTTTACCAGCACCGAGAGAGCCCCTTAAAGAAATTACAGAACCCTTGTTTATCTTCTGGGCAACCTTTCTCCCAATCTCCTGTGTTTCTTTTTCGTTTTTGCTTATTATATGCATTTCTTATTCTTCATCCTCGAGGCCAAACTTCTTCATGTTGACAGTTGAAAAGCCTTTAGCGTAATCCTCTTCACCAAGTGCCTTGAGCTCTTCTTCATAGCCATCATCTTCACCGTCGAAATCGTTCATCTTTTCTCTGGCCTTATCATCGTCTGGAGTCTTTACAAGCTCTTCAGTGATGACATCCTTAAACTCTTCACCGGTCTTTTCTGTGTATTCAGCCATCATTGCCTGAATCTGCTTGTCTTCAGGTGCAATCTGACGACACTTTTCGATCCACTTTTTAGCTTCATCATATTCTCCATCAACAAGGTGGAGGTATGCGAGGTTGTTCATGAGAGTGAAGTTGTCACTTTCAAGTTCTATTGCGATATCGAGATAGTTCTTTGCCAAATCTTTTCTGCCGGTCTCAAGAGAACAGATTGACAATTCGTTATAGATTTCACTATTGCTCTCACCAAGTTCAAGACAGCGGAGGAAGGATTTTTCTGCATTTAAATAATCCTTCTTCTTTCTCAGAGCCCATCCCTTGATGAAGTGTCCATGCCAAATATTGGGGTTTTTCTTCAAGAAGCTTTCAATTGAAGAGAGTGCCTTATCCTCTTCTTCAAGCATCATGAAATCATATGCCTGGTTAATTTCATTATCGCTGTCGATCCTGAATTCAACTTCTTTGAGAATCTTCTTGAGCTTCTCTTTCTTTTCACCTTCAGTTGCGACCTTTACGTAGCGAGAAAGATATTCCCTAGCATCCTCAAGATTGCCAAGATAGGATTCAATCGAACCAAGTTCTGCAAGAATTGCTTCATTTTCACCAAACTTCTCAAGACCATCCTTCAAGGTATTGAGGCACTTGGCTGTATAGAAATCCTCTTCCTTTTCATTCTTTTCCTTCTTCTTGAAGGCAGCCCAAGAGGAGTAGAGAGTTGCAAGATTGATGCAGGAAGCGCTCTGTGGGAGCATGTGGTATACAGCTAGAAAGAGTTGTTCAGCAAAAGGGTAGTCCTTCTGTCGCTCTTTTGTAATCGCAGCAGTATTAAGCTCCTGGATGCAGTCTGGTTGGCATGCAAGGACAAAATCCCTGTAGTAATTGAAATTCTTATCCTCTGGATGGTATGCGATAACAATAATCATGCCAGCACAGATGGACTCTATTGTAATATGTTCAGGAAGTGGCTTCTTTACCTTAGCAGGAAGCTGGATAGGAATCTGGATATCGCTTCTGACCTTGAAGCCCTTTATTTCCTTCTCGAGAGAGGAAGGAAGTGTAATATACTGGATATTCTCATTCATGGCATAAAGTATAATGATTTTTCTAATAAACGGAAACAGAGAAGAGAAAAAAGAAGTCCGGGTGGCCTCGAAACTCTTGAACCTGTTCGTTCAAGGGGGGAGCCTAGTTAAGATTAGAAATTCTGTTCCTTTAAACTTCGTTAGAGAGGTAGGAGCACTGCAATCTATCTATTCCAGCTCCCGTCAAGTGTAAAATGCGCCAAGAGACATAGCAGCCACCCGGGATAGGCGTATCTTAACAATTAATATGATAAGAGTCCAACCTTAAATAGTAAAAAGCCCAGTTTCCTGGACTTTTTACACACACTGTTTAAGCTTGTTCCTGAACGAAGGCTATGAACTCTTTGGCCGCTTCCTCATCCTGAGCATGTGCTGTGTAGAGGTAGTTGCCCATTGTACCTGCAAGTACATCCGGCATTCTTTCGTTCATGACTATCTTGTCACCATATTTTGCCATGATCTCATCATGAGAGTGGACATAGTTGTGAATATCTCTTCTGGAAGCGAATACACAGTAGTGATCAAGGCCATTCTCTTCAACTCTTCTTTCGTCGTATGTGACCATATCAGCCCAGATCTGATAAACATCAGTTGCATGAGCAAAGTTCATCATATCAGGAGTATAGCCGCCAGCTGGTCTCATATTTACTTCAAGACCAATGAAATCACCTTTCTTGCCAAGACCCTTCTTTGCCTTTGTAAGGCGGAAGAATTCCATATGAACAAAGCGCTGATTTACCTTGAAAGCCTTAACTGTAGCTCTACCAAGCTTTCTGAGATTCTCATTTACATCTGCTGCTGTGTAGTAAGCAAGATCGAGTGATTTGTTTACAATCTCAGAAATTGAAGGTGGGAACTGTGACATGGACTCGAAGAGTGGTTCATACTTACTGTTTATGATTGCATCGTAGGAGTAGATGTCACCAGTGATGAACTCTTCCATGATATAAGGAGTGTTTGGCTTGTCATTGAAGAAAGCCTCCATATCCTTCTTGTTCTCTATCTTGTATGTACCGAAAGCTCCAACACCATTATCTGGCTTTGCGAAAACAGGGTAGGAGACCTCATCAGCAAAAGCAAGAGCCTTGTCGATGGTTGTTACCTTAAGATAGCGAGCAGTAGGTACGCCAGCTTCCTCATAGTACTTCTTCATTGCAGACTTATATCTGTACTTCTGTACCTGCTTTGAGTCAGCACCAGTTGTGATATTGAAGTCTGTTCTGAGTCTGGCATCCTGTGTGAGCCAGTATTCATTGTTGGATTCGATCCAATCAATCTTTCCATATTTGAAGGAGAAGAAAGCTACAGCTCTGAATACCTCATCATAGTTTTCCATATTGGAAACCTTGTAGTATTCATTGAGAGAGCTCTTGAGCTCATAGCTGAGTTCATCATATGGAGTATCGCCAATTCCAAGAACATTTACACCGTTCTTCTTAAGTCTGTTGCACCAGAGCCAATATGTATGTGGAAATTGTGGGGAAATAAAAATGAAATTCATATCCGTCCTCCTTGTATCGATTAAAATTATTACTAAAAAATTTTTTTAGTACAATAATAAAGAACAGGAAAGCAGACGCTTTCCTGTATCTTTTCATTTTGCACAATGATTAAATCTCAAAGACTTTTATCCTCGAATGTTTCGATATCCTGAGCAGCTCCATCAAGAGTGAAGCTTTCTGCAGCCTCGAGCTCTTCGCTAGACATAGTACCGAAGTCTCCAATATCGTCGAGTTCGAGAGAATCCAAGGTTTCGAGGGCTTCTGTAATAGCACTTTCGATAGCAGCCTGATCTGTGGAGTTCTTTTCAAGGAGCTCCTGGAGCTCGTTGTTATGGTTTGTAACCATCTTAAGTCTGTCAAGAAGTTCGACCTTGTCAGCTCTAAGTCTTTCAATCAAGGCAACGGCCTTGCGAATTCTCTCCTGTAGAAGTTTGCTACTCTCGATAAGTGTCATTGAATACCTCCCCATTACTTGAATTCAATAAAATATCTTAAGCAAGTACTGCCTTTACCTGAGAAACAAGTGCTGTGAATGCAGCCTTATCCTCAATAGCCATGTTAGACAGTGCCTTTCTGTTAAGCTCAATGTTAGCGAGCTTGAGACCATGCATAAACTGTGAGTAGTTGAGACCCTCAGCCTGTACTGCTGCGCTGATACGTGCAATCCAGAGCTTTCTGAAATCTCTCTTCTTCTCTTTTCTACCGCGGTATGCATACTGACCAGCCTTAGCGACTGCATCCTTAGCTACGCGCCAGTTTGTGCTTCTGCGACCATAGTAACCCTTGGCCTGTTCGAGAACTTTATTTCTCCTATCCTTGTGCTTTGTTCCGTCAACTGCTCTTGGCATATTATCTCACTCCTTTAATTAAGCGTAAGGAAGCATTGTCTTTGCTTTCTTTGCTTCAACGTCTGAAAGAATACCAGCATGTCTGAGATTCTTCTTTCTCTTTGTTGTCTTCTTTGTGAGAATATGGCGAAGGCCCTGCTTCTTGTACTTGACCTTGCCAGAACCGGTGACTGAATAGCGCTTTGCAGCAGCTTTTCTTGTTTTCATCTTTGGCATAGTAACCATCCTTTCGCGCCGCAGGGAACAAGTAACCCCTGAAGCTACGTTATATAAAATCCGTACGGATCTTATTTCTTCTTGACGGGAGAGATGAACATACTCATCATCTTACCTTCCATGAAGGCTCCCTTATCGACATTATACTGTACTCCATTTTCTGTAAGAATCGCAAGTATCTTGTCCAGTACTACCTTACCGAGTTCAGTGTGTGCAAGTTCACGACCACGGAAACGTATTGAAACCTTTACTTTGTCGCCTTCTTCAAGAAATTCAGAGATGAATCGGCTCTTTGTCTCAAGGTCACCCTTGTCGATCTTAGGCTGCATTCTGATTTCCTTGATCTTGACGATCTGCTGGTTCTTCTTGGCATCTCTCTGTTTCTTCTCCATCTCATAGCGATACTTGCCGAAATCGAGAATCTTGCAGACAGGAGGATTTGCATTAGGGGAAACTTCGACTAGATCAAGTCCAGCATCTTCTGCCAGCTGATATGCTTCGAAGGTGTTCATTACACCTCTCTGTTCACCATTTTCATCAATGAGACGGACCTCGCGTGCACGAATCTGTCTGTTGATACGTAAATCTTTAGTAGCCAATTAATCTCCTTAGCTTTTTTTCTTACAAAGCCTGAAAAAATACAGTTTGTGAATTAACTCACAAGCGCAAATGTAACATATCGATTTTGATACTGTCAAAGCGTTTATGAACATTTTCATCATTTTGGTCACAAATAATTCAATTAAATAAGGGAGAGGCAATAAGCTTCTCCCTTTGTGACCTAAAATTAGGCAAAATCAGTCAAGAGCGTGACCTGCAGAACCGAGAACTTCGATGTTCTTGTGCATGTACATCTTCTTGAGTTCTTCTCTAGCTGGACCAAGGTACTTTCTTGGATCGAATTCAGCTGGCTTGTCGTGGAAGACCTTTCTGACCATAGCTGTCATAGCAAGACGACCATCGGAGTCGATGTTGATCTTACATACTGCAGACTTAGCTGCCTTTCTGAGCTGCTCCTCTGGGATACCGATGGAGTCAACAAGCTTTCCACCATATTCATTGATGATCTTTACGTACTGCTGTGGTACGGAAGAGGATCCATGGAGAACGATTGGGAAGCCAGGAAGCTTCTTCTCGATCTCTGCGAGAATATCGAATCTGAGTTCTGGTGGTACGAGGATGCCATCAGCATTTCTTGTGCACTGCTCTGGAGTGAACTTGAAAGCACCGTGGGAAGTACCAACAGAGATTGCGAGAGAGTCAACACCAGTTCTGGAAACGAAGTCGATAACTTCTTCTGGCTGTGTGTAGTGGCTGACTGCGGAGCTTACTTCATCTTCGATACCAGCAAGAACACCGAGCTCGCCTTCGACTGTTACGTCGAACTGATGAGCATATTCAACAACCTTCTTTGTTACAGCAATGTTCTCTTCGTATGGAAGGGAAGAGCCATCGATCATGACAGATGAGAACCCATTGTCGATACACTGCTTACAGGTTTCGAAAGAATCACCATGGTCAAGGTGAAGAACAATAGGAATATCGCAACCGAGTTCATGAGCATACTCAACAACACCACGAGCCATGTTTCTGAGAAGGTTGATGTTTGCGTAGTCTCTTGCACCACGGGATACCTGAAGAATTACTGGAGCCTTTGTTTCTACACAAGCACCTACGATAGCCTGCATCTGCTCCATGTTATTGAAGTTATATGCACCAACTGCATATCCACCTTTAACGGCCTTTGCAAACATCTCTCTGGTGTTGACAAGGCCTAGTTCCTTATAACTAGTCATTGAGAAATCCTCCTAGAATTTTGTGAAAATTTTAGCTTAATCTAACTCCACAGTCAATTGCTTGACAACGATTGAAAAAAGTTCAATATCGATTATCATTTGCTTGTGAAGAAAGTTCTTGGAATCTCATTTTTGCTTGTAATTCTTGTTTTTTTGCCTGCAGTAAAGTTTTTTACTATGCCTGTAGTCAAAATAAACTGTACGGGATTCGAAAAATTGTTTCTTGAAAAACTCATAAAAAATAATTTTGTAAAATCCTATCGCATAACATTTGAGGACGATGAGAGTGCAGATTACATATTCACTACCCCAATCAGGAACATGAAAGATGGAAATGATAATAAATATACAATAGGTTCCACCACATTTGTGCCTGATGAGAATTCGATGTGGCAGACTGCCTTAAAATATTTCCCAAATGAGAGTAAGAGCGTACTGCTTTATAACGCAAATCAAATAACGCAGATAGAACTTGCAGAGAGTGCGCCTGACAATTTTATTAAATATTCCTATGAAGGAAATATCAGTAGTATTCAGGCTCAGGTATTTTTACAGGAACTTGAAAAGGCTGAAGTCGAGAATGTGATTGCACTTTCTCCTGATAGTTCCATTGAGCTTCTTAGACTATTGGATAAGACTCTTCTGACTACTGACATGTATGCTATTGCGCTCGAGACCAAATTTGCGGACCTGACGGTAGGACCTGACTATGAGGAAATGATAATCAGAGCTATCAATGAAGAAGAGGGTGGAGCTGTTCCTTATATCGTATTACCTCGCAAGCAGGGCCTCAAAGTTCTTTTTGACCGCTTCTTTTAGAGTATCCACAGATATCCCTCTGAGATTTGCAACGAAATTATAGGTATGTTCTATCTGGTGAGGTGTGTTGAGTTTTCCTCTGAAGGGAACAGGGGATAGGTAAGGGCTATCAGTTTCCAGAAGAAGGCTCTCAAGAGGTATGCTTGCTGCAATATCCTGAATCAGTTTATTTGATTTATATGTGACATTCCCTGCAAAAGAAATCAAGAAGTTCTTTTCTAAAGCAAGTTTAGCAAGTGGCCAGCCACAAGAGAAGCAGTGCATTATGCCGCCCTTGCTGGGTGCATGCTCCTTTAGTATTGCAATCGTATCATCTTCTGCATCTCTTACATGTAGCGCGACAGGTAGTTTCCAGCTGTCAGTTAGCTCAAGTTGCCTGATGAAAAGTTCCTTCTGCTTTTCTACTGTTCCATATTTCCAATAGTAATCGAGACCAATTTCCCCAATGAAAGCAGGATGGGTATCTTGATTATTTTCTATAAGTTCATCAACCAGTTCTTTTGGTGTCTTATCAGAATCAGCACACCAGGGGCCAGCGGCAACAGAGTAGACAATTGAGGGAAAATGGCCAATCAATGGTAGTCTTGTCTTGATATCATCTGGCTCACATCCGATATCCATACCAAGATCAAGAGATAGTGAAAATATATCTATACCTTTCTCCTTCATTGAGGTGAGGTGAAAGTGTGTATCTGTGAAGCCGTTCAATTGAATTCCTTCTCTAGTTTCTTCAGTTTTTCAATAAGCTGACTTTTAACATCAGAAGGGGAGTCATCCAATTCGATACTGTTTCTTATGGTCATCATTGCAATATCGAGCTCTGAGATACTTTCTGCACAGTATTGAAGGCGTTCCATTATCTCATCCATGTTCTTTATCTGCTTCTTGTATTTCAGAGTGTGCTCCAATGAAGCCCAGAAGTCCATAGCAATTGTTCTTATCTGTATCTCTACATCGACATCATAGACATCACTGAGAAGATTTACAGGAATCGAAACAATTAGATGAAGAGAGCGATAGCCATTCTCTTTTGGGAAGGAAATATAGTCCTTTATGGATTTAAGCTTGATATCCTTCTGCTTCTGGATTGCTCTTGAAATTTCATATACATCATCCAGATAGGAACAGATTATTCTTATACCTGCGACATCATGAAGGTTCTCGCTAATGGATTCAATTGATATTGGAAGCTTTTTCCTGTGTAGCTTTTCAATGATAGAGGCAGTTGTTTTAAGTCTGGATTTTATTGAATGGATTGGATTGCGTTCATACATGATTGCATAGTCTTCATCAAGAATCTGAAGTCTGGTGCAGATCATCTTCATTGCAGAACTATAACGAAGTAAAAGTTTCTTGAATTCCAGCATCTGATCAAACATTTCAAGATTGTTTTCTAACATCGTTCTAGGTTGAATCGCGTTGTTTTCTGGCATATTTAATACACCTCCATGTGTTTTAAGTATAATAAATAATCAACCCTTGATATGTGTACTTTTGATGTATGAAAGAAAAGGCCAACTGTTCATCCCAGCTGGCCTCTTTAGAATTATTCGTCCAATTCCTTTATTACTGATGCATCTGTCTTGGTAGGAATCAGCTTCTTCAGGAAGGGTTGAACACCAAGGAATGTCTGTTCAAATTCCTTTTCGCTTTCTTTCAAGGCTGTCTGCCAAGCAGGGCCAAAACCAGGAGCGTTGATAGTCAGCCTATCTGCAGCAGTCTGGTATACCTGTAGACGCTGAATTTCTTTTCTTCCTGGTTTCTGTGACCAGGTCTGAACTGAAATCTTGAGATTGTTATTCTCATTCTTCAGCTTTTCATTCTCTTCCTTGAGCTTTGTAATGCCGTCCTGCTCAATTTCCATCTTGTCAGCAAGCATTTTCTTGTACTTTTCGATTTCTTTCTTGTATGTTGAGGCTGCATGAAGAGCCTGTACCTTCATAACAATAAAAACAATAACAGCTACAGCTGCACCTGCAAGGAATCCATATATCATTTCTTTCATGTTTTCTTCTCCGCGATTAATAGAAAATATAATGATAACTAACTTAAAAGACAAGAAGCTTGAAAATAGATGCAAATAATGGTATTTATTTATCTGTTGCCCCGATGGCGGAACTGGTAGACGCACAGGACTTAAAATCCTGTGTCCGCAAGGACGTACGGGTTCGATCCCCGTTCAGGGCAGAGTACGGGGTCTAATTGAAATAGACCCTGTATTTTTATAATGAACTACAGATTAATTATGTGGAGATAATCACAAAATCTAATATAGAATAGTTAGCGTATATGGTGTAGGGGGTTATAGATGAAAAGATTCCTGATTTCTTGTCTTATATTATTATTGGTTTCAACTGCTGTCTTTGCTGGTAAAAACAACTTTATTGGTCTCATCGGTGCTGATTTGGAAATAGGCATCAATAAATCTAAATATGATTCTAGTTATGAAGAGAATATAACCAGTTTGAATCTGTTGCTCAATGGTGCTAACTATTTTGGCAAAAGTCCATTTGGTATTTTCTATGGTGTAGCAATTATTGAATCTCCTATCGAAGCAAAGAATTCAGAAAACGACAATATAAAATCTTCTATATATACAATTGCAGAGGTTCAGGACCTCAAATTTGGTATCTCCTTAAAGAAGAAGATGTCCAACAATATTTATGTAATTGGTAATGTTGGTGCAAATGTTCGTTTCAGAAATATCACATTCAATAATAAGAATTATAGGGGCTACACATTTGGTGTATGTGCTGAACCAGTATTCCTGGTATCCCTTGGGGAAAGTGGACGAGTCAATCTGAAGGTCAGCTGCAATGCTTATGTACCTTTTGCTTATGATGAGAAGATCAATGGAGAGAAAGTTTATTCCAATGTTCTTGGTTTTGAGCTAGGTGGCAGAGTAGGTCTTGCTTATCTTTACTAATTTAATGGCATCACAATCATATTTTTATTTGAATACAGTAACAGCTTCGGGATTGGCCTGAAGCTGTTTCTTTTTTTCACACAGGCTTTGTTATGTAATGCTTTGATAGTAGATTACGAAATCCTGGATTATGAAGATTATAGAAATTCATATTCTTGGTATTTTAAATACACCGATGATTTAGTATATTTATATATAAAGAAAAGGGTATGATAATGAAAAAATTCTTGCTTTTGATGCTGGTTTCACTACTTTTTATTAGCTGTCTGTCTGTTTCTTCTGATGAGGGCTTTGTCCAGAATCAGTCAGTTATGGGTAATGGAGTTGCTGAAGTTACTGTTGTTCCACAGGGTGGAACCACTGAAACATCTGGCTATGTAATCTATGTAAAGAACCTTACCAATAAAGAGATAAATATTGATTGGTCTAAGTGTTCCGTTTCATATTTTGGCCAATCATATTTATTGCTTGTTGAAGATGATGTCGACTACACAGAAGGATATTCACTCCTGACTCCAATTGCTCCAGGTGTAACAGATTCATTCAACGTATACTCCTCTGGACAGTTGAGAATAGGCCCTAATAGACTTGAAATCAAAAAGATTCCTACTTCTGAGTCAGAGATGACAATTGCAATTGAGAGTGGGGGAGTTGTTACCAACTATCGTTTTATCATCTCTCGAAAAGCTCAATAATCGTTAATATAAAAGAAAGCAATAAATAATTTATGAAAGAGGAACACAGATTGTGTTCCTTTTTCTTGCATACAAATAAAAAAGGAACTTCGTTTGAAGTTCCTCGTGAGTACTTATTAGTAAGACTTGGATGCGTGCATCTTCTTCTTCTTGAGCATCTGCTTTCTAGCAAGAGTCTTGTCCTTCTTGTGCTGGATTGCGGATGGCTTTTCAAAATACCTGCGCATTTTGAACTCTCTGATGATGCCTTCTTTTTCAACCATTCTCTTGAAACGTCTAATGACTTTCTCGATAGGTTCATCGGTATCTACGGATACATATGCCATACTATAACTCACCCCCTCTGCCTAAAGGCCCAAGAATCGAATTAAATTAATAACGGATTTTAGAGAAATTGTCACTAGTATTACAAAATTTTTTTACTTAAAATTCTTATAAGAAGGGAATTAATGAAACTTTTTCTTACATCAAGTCCTACAGAAGGACATTCTGAAGTGCTCTCAAACCAGAATGGATTTGTTGATGCATTGAAGGAAAACTGCAATGGAGCAAGAAAAGGTCTGTACATTGCATCCTATCCACACTGGTATGAATTTACAGAAAAGTATGGTTATGGAATGAAGTTTTCTTTAGAACAAGCAGGCATTCGATTTTCTTCTTACAATCTTTTAGATGGAAGAAATGATTGGGATGCCAAGGTATTGGTTAATAATAGTGACCTTATTATTCTTGCAGGTGGACATGTGCCTACGCAGAATAACTTCTTCAAGGAGATTAAATTAGCGTCTCTTTTGCGAGGATATGAAGGTGTAATAATTGGAATCAGTGCAGGAAGCATGAATGCTGCTTCTATTGTATATGCAGCGCCAGAAGAGGAGGGTGAGAGTATCGATAGAAGATTTATTACCTTCCGCCCCGGTCTTGGACTCACAAATATCCAGATCATCCCTCATTACAATGAAGAGAAGGATACCATACTTGATGGAAAGAAGCTGTATGACGATATCATCGCAAAAGATAGTGTTGGTCATAAATTCTATATCTTCAATGATGGAACCTATTACTATAAGGATGAGAATAGAGAGGAGATTAGAGGCGAGTGCTATCTAATTAAAGACAAAAAGCTTTCTAAGATCCTTGAGGATGGTGAAACCCTATCTTTCTGATTTTTTGTGATAACAACATACATTTATTTGATATTGCTTTTAATTAGATAATTAAAAATCATAACCCTTTGTCTTTATTCATGGATGAATGAAGAAAAAAGTGTTAGAGTTTATATATAAATTTCAAATTCAACTTTATAAAGAGGAAAAGTTTATGGATTTTGTAAAAGAACTTGAGGCTAAGGCTGCTGCAGCTGGTAAGACCATTGTTCTCTGCGAAGGCGAGGATAAGAGAGTCGTAGAAGCAGCTTCCATCATCGTCAAGAAGGGTATTGCAAAGATTATCCTTCTCGGAACAGACGCAGAGGTCAAGGCAGCATGCCCAGATGTAGACCTTACTGGCGTACAGCTTGTTGATCCAGCAACTGATAAGAATGCAGACAAGTATGCAGAACTTCTTTTCAAGGCTCGTGAGGGCAAGGTAAATAAGAAGACTGGAGCTCCTGAATATGCAGATGTAGCTGCTGCAAAGGCATACATCCTCAAGGACAGAACCATGTACGGTGCTCTCATCCTCAAGGCTGGTGATGCTGACGGTTTCGTTTCTGGTGCTTGTCACTCCACAGCTAACACTCTCCGCCCAGGTCTTCAGGTAATCAAGACTGCTCCTGGCATCAAGACTGTTTCTTCTTCCTTCATCATGGTTGCTCCAGAAGGTGGCAACAAGTATGTACCAGAAGGTGTCTGTGTCATGGGTGACTGTGCTATCAACATTGAGCCAACTGCAGAGCAGCTCGCAGACATTGCAATTGCTAGTGCTGATACAGCAAAGAAGATCGCTGGTGTAGAGCCAAGAGTAGCAATGCTTAGCTTCTCCACAAAGGGATCTGGTAACGATGACAAGTTCTTCAAGAGCGTTCCAAAGGTACAGGAAGCTGTCAAGCTTGCTCAGGCTGCTGCTCCAGAGCTTGCACTCGATGGTGAATTCCAGTTCGATGCTGCTGTTGCTCCAGAAGTTGGTGAGCTCAAGGCTCCAGGCTCAAAGGTTGCAGGACATGCTAATACCTTCATCTTCCCTAACATCAACGCAGGTAACATCGGTTACAAGATCTGCCAGAGAATGGGTGGCTGGATGGCTATCGGTCCTATCTGCCAGGGCTTTGCTAAACCTCTCAACGACCTCAGCCGTGGCTGTAACGTTGATGATATAGTAGCTACTGTAGCTGTAACTGCTCTTCAGGCTAACTAATATCGATCAGTAACAGAGGAGTGGGAGAAGATATCTTCTCCCTCTTTTTTTGCAAAAAAAATACTCCAGCTCTTTTTAGGAACTGGAGTATCTTCTTCTATTTAGATTTCTTCACAAGGGGTTATGAAGCAAGCAATACCATCATCAGGGAAGTCTCTCCTTAGAGAGTTTATCACCATCCTTATCGGTTCAACTTCTTCTTCGCGCACTACAATCATGTAGTGCACGTTTTCCTGAGGCCATACTTCATTTCCAAGCTTAGGGTTCTGATTTCCCTTGCCAAAGACATTCTCAACCTTTGTGTAGTGCTGAGCGATGCCTCTGACTTCACAACGGTGCATGAAGTCATTATCGATAGCTGCTGACATTATAATTTCAAGCTTTTGCATACTTTTCATCCTCCATAAGTGCTTCCTGGAGTTCCTTCTGCTTTCTCTTGATAGATCTCTTTTCCTTGCCCCTACCAAAGATATAGTAGAGAGTAGGCATCATAAAGAGTGTCATAAGAGTAGAGAAGGTTAGTCCTCCGAGAACTGTCTGTCCGATTGGTACTGAGAATTCAGCACCTTCACCTGGGAAGAATCCCATTGGAACAAGGGCAAGGACAGTAGTAAGAGTTGTCATCAAGATAGGTCTAAGTCTTGATCTTGCTGCTTCAACACAGGCCTCTTCAAGATTAAGTCCTCTCTTCTGCATGAGGCTAATGTAGTCAACAAGTACAATACCATTATTTACAACGATACCAACCAGGATAAGACAGCCAACAGCAGTTATGACGTTGAAAGGAAGTCCTGTTACTGTGTAGATAGCAACGATACCAATGACAGCAAGTGGCATTGAGAAAAGGACGATGAAAGGCTTGAGGAAGCTTTCAAACTGTGCGGCCATTACTGCGAATACCATCAGGATAGCTACGATGATGATTTCTGTGAATGTCTTGATAGCATTCATCATGCTTTCATAGTCACCTGAGTAGTCGATGATGACATCATCTCTGAGTGGAATATTGTCGTCAATAATCTTTGCAATCTCCTTCTGAGTCTCAGAAAGTGGTTTAAGACCAGTAGAGGATGCAGAAACAGTTACTATACGGCTCTGATTCTCTCTGGAGATTGAAAGAGCTGTCTTTGATTCAACGATGGTTGCAAATGCTGAAAGTGGAACCTGGGTGCCGAAAGAACTCTTGACCATGATATCTTCGAGGTCGAGCTGTGTTGCCTTGTCTTCCTTTGGTAGGGTAAGGATAACATCGACATCCTCGCCTTGTTCTCTATAGCGGGCAAAGGTTGATCCTCCAATATTTGCCTTGACTTCTGCGTTTGCTGTTGCAATGTTGATTCCAAGTGAATACATCTTGTCTCTGTCATATTTGATAGTCAACTGAGGTGTACCATCTTCCATTGATGAGTCAACATCTTTTACGTAATCACCAGCTTTCTCTTCAAGTAGCTTTACAATCTGGCTGGAAACCTCTCTTACTGCATCGAGGTCAGTGGAGATGACCTTTACTGCAATACCTGAAGAGCCACCCATTGCAGAGGTAGTTGACGATTCAGAGACTGTAATCTTTGCTTCAGGGAAGTCGTCCTTGATATGTTCTACTTTTGCCTTGGCCGTTGTTCCGTTGTCCCAGCCTTCTTCTCTTTCACTAGCATTGTAGAACATGTACATGATAGTACCAGTGTTAGAACCACCAGAACCTCCCATCATCATCGAAGAACCGATCATGACTGCATTTGTCTTCACACCCTTTAATTCAGTTGAAAGTGCTTTGTCTATTCTGGTAATAGTATCTCTTGTCGTCTCAAGATCGGTTCCCTGAGCAAGCTCTACGTTTACAGTCAGAGAAGTAGATTCCTGTTCTGGCATGTATGTAAAGCCGATAGACATTGCCATTTTGATTGATAGAACAAACAAGATAAGAATTACAGCAATAAAGATAGTCTTGTGATGAAGGACCCATCTTACTGCCTTTGCATAGCCATTATCCAGACCAGAGAAGATCTTTTCAGTGACGTAAAAGAACTTCTTATTCTTTCTTGTCTTAAGGTTCTTGGTAACAAGGTACTTGCTAGAAAGTACAGGTACGAGTGTTATAGCAACAACAAGAGAAGAGAGGAGAGAATATACAATAGTCAAGGAAAGCTGATCAAAAATCTGACCAAGAATACCAAGCTGCTTCTTGTACATTACCAAGGGGAGGAATACACAGATTGTAGTCAAGGTAGAAGAAGTAATAGCCATTACCATTTCTTCTGAGCCCAGAATAGCTGCAACTGTAGGTTTTGTTCCTCGTTCCTGATATGAGAAGATATTCTCAAGAACAACGACTGCATTATCGACAAGCATACCTACACCAAGTGCGAGTCCAGAGAGAGTCATGAGGTTCAATGAGAAGCCAGAATAATACATCAACAGCATTGTAATTATGATTGAAACAGGAATTGTAATGCCAATGATGAAGGTTGACTTGATCGCTCTGAGGAACACAAGGAGTACAAGAATTGCAAATACTGCACCTGTTATAGCAGAGGATGCAACATTATCGATAGCATTCTCGATTTCTTCTGCTGTGTTATATACAACCTGGATTTCACAGTCTGATGGGATGATGCTTTCGAGCTCATCGATCTTATTGAGAATTTTGTTTGCAGTTGCAACACTGTTCTTTCCTGTCTGTTTGGAAACAGTAAGAGCTACACATTCATCCCCTTTTGAATAGGTGAAGGAATCTGCGTCCTTGTATCCATCGTATACATCGGCAATCTCGTTGAGCTTGATCTGATGCATCTGTCCATCAGAGCTGGCCTTGTAGCTGATAACAGTATTTCCGATTTCTTCTACGCTTGTGAAAAGACCATCAGCCTGGACAGAATATTCGATACCATTTTCAACAATGTTACCGACAGAAGAGTTCATGTTCTGTGCTGCAATCATCTGACCAACAGAGGAGAAGGTGAGTCCGTAAGCATCGAGTCTATCCTTAGGGATTTCAACTCTGATTGCTCTTTCACGACCACCCATGAGTGATACAGATGCAACACCATCAAGCTGTTCAATTCTTGGTGAAACGACATCATTTGCAATTTTCTTGATTTCATCTGCTGTTCTTGTAGATGAATTCATTACGAGGACCATGATAGGCATCATGGAAGGGTCAAGCTTCATCAAGATTGGGCTGTCTGCATCCTCTGGAAGATAATCTCTGACAAGATCGATTCTATCACGCGCTGTGATGGAAACATCGTCGAGATTTGTTCCAACCTCAAACTCCATCATGATCATGGACTGTCCTTCACTTGAAGTGCTGGACAATTTTTTTATACCAGATACAGAGGAAAGCGAACTTTCCAATGTCTTGGTTACCTTATCTTCAACTTCTTCAGGGCTTGCATTCCTGTAGGTTGTCATAACAATGACATAAGGTATATCGAGATCAGGAATGAGCTCGATTGCAAGCTTCTGTGCACTGTTCAGACCGAGCAGTATTAGGAGGATGAAGATGATAAGTACGGTAACTGGTTTACGTACACTAGTTCTAGAAATTGACATCTTTTCTCCTATTATTAGTTATTGATAATTCTTACTTTTGCACCATCAGAAAGGAGTGTCTGGCCTCTTGTGACAAGTTTGTCACCAGCTTTTAGACCTTTTGTGATCTCAGCATTAGAACCCTCTCTGATACCAATTTCTACTTCAGTCTTGACTGCCTGGTCTCCACTGATAATGAAAACATAGGAACTATCGTTTGTGACTGTTACAGCAGAATATGGGATAACAACAACATCGTCCTTTTCTTCTGTAATTACGTTAAGGCGAGCATACATACCTGCGATTACTCTATCATCATCCTTATCAAGCTTTGCCTTGATGCTTCTTGATCTTGTGGTTGTGTCGAGAGTAGGGCTTGTATATGTAATGGTTGCACCAAACACTTCTCCTGGGAATGCATCGAATGTAACGATTGCTTTGTTTCCCTTCTTGACTGTATTTACGTACTTCTCGATTACATTGAAAGAAATCTCAAGGTCATCCAGTGTCTGTACTACTGCAATAGGACTTGCCTGACTTACTGTACTACCGTAGGAAACATTGACCTTGGTCACTGTTCCATCAAGAGTGGATTTGACAGGGGAGAAGTTATACTTCTGACCTGCTCTGGATGGGTCGACAGTTGCAATTACCTGATCTTTTGTTACTTCAGTACCTTCCTCTACAAGGATGCTGGCAATCTTGCCTGCAGCGTCTGGAAGAATTGTTACTGAATCCTTTGCTGTGACTGTGCCACCAAACTTGTGATACTGGGTGATAGTACCTGCTTCAACTGTTGAAACAGATACAGGAGTGGTAATCACTGCATCCTCTTTGACAGTCACAGTCTTCTGGGACTGTTCCTTGGAGCAGGAAGTGAATGTGAGAGCAACAACGATTGCTGCAATGATGATTACATTTTTTCTATTCATATTGTAATTCCTTTATCGGATATTCTGCTGAGTTGCATACTCAAGATCGATGAGTGCAGATAGGTAGTCGAACTGACTGGAAAGTCTTCCCAGCTTAGCCTGTTCTAGAGCATATTCTGAATCCTTCAATGTAAGGTAATCGGTTGTACCATTGTTGTAGGACTCTTCTGTCATTGCATAGCTTTTCTCTGCTAGCTGAACAGTTCTATCAAAGTTGGAAATCTGCTCCTTTGTGGTCTTGATCCTATCAAGCAATGAAAGGATTTCAATCTTTGCTCCCTCTTCTGCCATTCTATATTGGACATTAAGATTTTTCTCTGTCTCATTGAGCTTCTTGATATTCTGCTGAACTGAAGACTGAGGGAAAAGGTTTGTCAGATTGTAGGCAACAGTAAGGGTAACCTTTCCTGATGCATCAATATAGTTCTTTGATTTTGTCCAGTTATCACCATCAATGTTGATATATGGACTATGGGAAGCAGAAAGATTGAAAGATGGTAGGAATGCCTGTTCTCTTAATGCTCTTCTGTTAAGGTTGATAAGCTTTGCAGAATTGGTGATACTGCTGAGATCATATCTCATTCCGATGTTATCGAGCATCTTATCTTCCTCGATATCTACAATCTTCAGATCAACAGGGTCTGTGAGATTGATCTCCTCATTGATGTCTAGGCCAAGGAGGAATGCGAAACTTCTTTTGTTAGCAGCAAGAGATAGTTCTACTTCATCAACTTCAGGCTTTGCATTCTCATATGTTACCTCAGTGTTAAGTACATAGATTTCTGGAACAAAGCCATTTTCATAGTCAATTCTTGCCTGATCCATTCTATCTTTCTTAATCTGAAGAGAATTCTTCTGGATATTAAGGGACTCCTCGAGAAGAACGATTGCATAGTAAAGCTTTTCAACATCAACCTTAAGTTCTGCCTTTGCCTGCTCATAGGTAAGGAGACCATTGAGATAGCTCTGCTTTGTTGCCTTGATGGATGTGATCATTGCTGGCGAGAAGCTAAAGCTGAAGCTGAAATTGAAATTCAGAAAAGGATCGTTTTCTGGATATGATGGGCTGTACCTATTGTTCCTTCCTAGAGTGCCTGTTGCATTTATAGAAGGAAGCAAAGTACCCCAAGAATCCTTGCTTTGTCTTTTTAGTGAAGCGAGCTCAAGCTTTGCACTTTCCATCTGTAGGCTTGAGTTAAGTGCCAGATCCACTGCCTCATCAACACTGATATCCCTTGCTGGAAGGGATGTGATAATTAGAGCAATAAGGATCAAGAGTGACACGATCTTGTTTGCTTTCATATATTCTCCTTGTTATCGGTATATATTCCGTACCTTATATATTCATAGATAGAGAAGATGTTGTTCTCCCTGTCTTTCATAGATTGTGTTCTTGCTGTCATGCTTTGTACAACAGCAAGTAGAAAGCACCAGTATTTGAGATGCTCAATATTTGAATCATGCTTGAGATAGATATCCTTGATAGGGATACTGTCTATCATCCTGTAAAAAAAGTCCGTATCTTTGTTTTTCCTAAGTGAGTAGTAGTTGTGATCGAGGCTAAGCAAGATTATGAACCAGGTAAGATCAGGGGAAAGAGATACGTAGTTAATGATAAAGGAAAACATTGAAATGAGTTTTTCGTTGTCCTTCTCATATCGGTCCATGTTCCTTCTAAGTGGCTCTATCAGATTCTTGAACTCTTTGCTTGCTGTATATTCAATCATCTCTTCCTTGGTTGTGAATTTTGAATATAACGTACTTTCTGCCTGGCCCAATTCTTGAGCTATGTTCTTTATCGTGATGGAAGAAATACCATTCCTTACAATGATTGAACTTAGCGCACTTAGATATTTGTCTTCCTTGATATCACTCTGCTCAGGAATGCAAGAAATAAAGATCTCATGAACTCTCTTCCTATCAATATCTGGTAGATCCAGGATTCCATTATCTAGACAGGTGATTATATGTTGCACCAAATTATCGATATCTGCTTCTTTGACGTCTCTTCTGTTCTTATATAGTTCTTCAACATGAGAGCTTATAAGAGTGGATAGAAAAAGATAGGCAACTGTATCCTCTTTATAGCCTTTGTTGATGATGATCTGAGATAGTTTCACACGCAAGAATGAACTCTTCATGACATGCATGAACATCAAACGCATATGTGAATAATTCTTGATGGAATATGATGTGAAGAATTTCAGTATTGGCCCAATGTCTTCTGGGGTCTGTTCGGCAACTTGGAAAAATTCTGAAATCTCTTCATTCATTATTCTTTCAATTTCATCATCAAGATCCTTTTTGTTCTTGAAATGTCTGTAAATTGCAGCTTTTGAAATGCCAATATTTGCAACAATATCTGACAGACTTGGATTGTCCATAGGATGCTCAGATATCAGCTTGATGGCAGATTCGATGATTTCTTGTCTTGTGTTTCTTTTCATGATTTTGTAACCGAATTTTCGGTAACAAATATATAAATGTAATAGTACTGATGTCAATCGATTTCAAGAAAAATATACAAAAAAATGGAAACGAAAATTCGTTAACATTTTATAAAATTTCAATATTTCATTCAGGATAATCAAATTAGCTTAAATTGGTTTGTCGTTTGACTCGAAGATTGTTATAGTTAAAGTCATGGAGATGAATGGTAATAGAAACGATTATGCATTCAAGAAAGCAATAGAGTTGGCTCAGGATGTTGACATCGAGCCAATAAATTACCCAGAGAATTCCAGCTTTGATGAAAAGCAGGAAGGGGAAGAGATACTGCTTTTGAAGGAGATTGCCAGCAACGAGGATATGCCTGAAGATGCCAGGAAGTCTGCAGCTTCAGCACTTATGTTCAGTCTGTCACCTCTTGAAAAATTAAAAGATAAGTTACCTATAAAAAATAGAAAAGCTAAGAAGAATACTATCGTTTCCAAGGTCTTTTCCAAGGCGATTAACAAGATAAAGAATGATCCTGAAAAGACGATGCAGATAGTAGATAATCTCCCCCCAGGGCTCAAGAAGTTTGGTATGAAGACCTTTGGTATAGTTGGTGGTGCTGTTGTTGGTGCGAAGATGGGGGCCATGGCAGGTAGCTTTGCTGGGGACTATCTGGGAGAAAATCAACTATCTGAAGTCTACAAGAATCTGAAAAAGATGAATGAAGAACTGGTCGAGAAGGAAAAGCAGCTCAGGGAAACACTCATACAGACTGCAAAGAATTATCTTTCTTCCCAGATCAGCAAGTTCATCAAGATTTCATTTTCAAACAAATATAGAAGAAGTCTTGAAATCCTGCTTCTCTATCTTTTCTCGATAATGTTCTCTGTTTCTCCAATATTTGGAAAGAGGATAAGCTCCTATATAGCAGCTCTGTTGATGGCAGCTTCTATTGCTCTCTTTTTGATAGGAGTAATCAGAACAACAAGATCTCTGTTTCCATATGTAAGGAGTATCTATAAGGAAAAGTCTGTTGTAAACGGGGTACTCGTTGAGTTGAAGAAGCTGAATGAAAGCTTTGCAAAGGGTGAGAAGTTGATTCAGAGCATGAATATCACTTTGACAGATCGGGAACTGATGCCACTTGTAAAGGAAGTACTGAGACTATTTAAAAAGCAGATAATCATCTATATCGTTGGCTTTATCATGATCACCATGGGATTCTTCCTGATCAAGCATGGTGTAATCCTTCAGACAACAGAGCTATCTGCACTCCAGATAATTCTCTATCCATTCTTTGCATTGAAGTAATTATTCCTTCTCTGCAAGGATGAGCCAGCGCTCTTCCTTTTCCTCCTTGTCCGCTTTGGCTTTTTCATATTTCTGTGTTCTTTCCTGAAGAGTTCCATCTTCAGTTACCTGAGTTGTTGAGAAACTCTCTTCAAGGCGAGAAATAAGCTCATCAAGAGCTTCAATTTCACTCTCTAGTGCTTCGAATTCTTTCTTTTCCTTGAAAGTGAGACCCTTCGTCTTTCTAGGCTGTTTCCAGTCATTCTTGCTTGAAGTCTTGTCTTCATCTTTCACACTCTTGGCCTTGTCTTTTTCACTTCTGTACTGGGAGTAGTGCCCAGGATAGAGCTTTATCTTTTCATCTTCAAGAACAAGAAGCATATCACAGGTGCAGTCGAGGAAGGCTCTATCATGGCTGACGATCAGTACACAGCCAGGAAAGGAAGAGATGTACTCTTCAAGATTTTCCATTGTCTTAATATCGAGGTCATTGGTAGGTTCATCGAGGACAAGGAAGTTAGGATTTCTAGCTATCTTTGAAAGAAGATAGAGTCTGCGCTTTTCACCACCGGAGAAGACAGAAACTTCGGTTCTCTGTCTTGAAACAGGAAAACCAAAGATTTCAAGAAATCTAGAGGAAGAGACCTCTCCAGAACCCATGAGAATTCTTGAACCAATTTCATTAATATACTCAAGAGCAGTCTTTGTTGTATCAAGATTGCGTCCTAGCTGGTCGTAGTAGCCAAAGCAGGTATTTACGCCAACATCTACCTTGCCTTCAGTCTGTCTGGTTACACCTGTAATTATATCAAGGAAGGTTGATTTCCCGCTGCCATTGTCTCCAACAAGACCAATACGGTCTCCCTTCTTGAATTCATATGTGACATCTTTAAACAGAGTTCTATCATCGTATGAGAAGCCAACCTGCTCGATATTTAGTATTTTCTTTCCAAGTCTTCTTTCTAGGGATGAGAACTGAACTTGTTTTATATCCTGCACGTTTCTCTTTTCAGAGAGCATGTTCTCGATTCTTTCTTTCCTGTTCTTATCCTTGCCGGTCCTGGCCTGAGGTCCACGTGCAAGCCAGATAAGCTCACGCCTTAAGATATTTTGAAGCCTGTCCTGTTCCTTCTGTTCTATCTCTATTCTTTCAGCTCTTCTCTCGAGATAGCACTCATATGAGCCAGGGTGTGAGTAGAAGTGACCCCTGTCGAGTTCCCAGATTGTTGAGCAGACTGAATTGAGAATATATCTATCATGGGTAACTATGATTACAGCCGCATTGATAGAACCAATGTAATTCTCTACATATTCAATTGTCTTGATATCCAGATGGTTCGTTGGCTCGTCTAG
>JAILRW010000129.1 GCA_024698005.1 Sphaerochaetaceae bacterium
ATTGGATGGGCAAAGATAATTCCCACCATCATCAATATGAAGCCTGTGATCACAATAAGAGAAAGGGAGTTGCCCTGGACACTCAAAGCCTCCTCGTCATTTCCTCTTCCACGCTCGATATTGAAAATTGGAGAGCCACCATTTGCTCCATACAATTTGGAAAATGCTGTTATAAGTGAAATTATTGGGAAACAGATACCAATTCCAGGAAGCGCAAGGGAGCCCTCACCTGGGATGTGACCAATAAAGATTCTATCGACAACATTATAAAGCAAATGCAGGATCTCAGCCAAAGTCATTGGAATGGCAATGGCCATGATATTCTTCTCTACACTGCCCTTTGAAAGATCAGCTTTCCCTTTCATCTGCAACAAAAACTCCCCTTTCTTTCAGAACACCCTTCAGTAGCATTCCCTTGTTGGAAACTGCTGGAGTATTCTCTATTCTAACCTTCAGATAGTTACCGGTGGTACCTCTCCACTCTCCAGCCCTTCTTGACTCAAGAAGGACTTCGCCTCTTTTACCTATCTGTCTATCGATGTACTCCTCATGAAGCCTTTCAGAAAGCTCTCTGAGCACAACAGCCCTTTCATCTCTCAATCTCTCGGCAACTCTGTCACGCGCCTTCTCAAGAGGCGTGTCAGGCCTAGGAGAGAATGGGAAGACATGGAGATGTGCAAGTCGGTTGCGTTTTACAAACTCTACAGTCTCCTCAAACTCAGCATCTCCTTCACCAGGCAACCCAGTAATTATATCACAAGCGATGAAAGGATCATCCTTAACCTTTCTAAGTCCATTTATTACAAACTCGACCTGATCGGTCAAACACTTTCTTTCAACCCTTCTGAGAACCTTATCAGAACCACTCTGGATAGGGATATGGAAGTATGGGTGCATCTTAAAGGAAGCCGCCTGTTCGATGAACCTTTCATCGACATTATCTGCCTCAACACTGGAAAGACGTATCCTAGTCTCATCTGAAAGGCGAGGAAGCAAAGCTTCAAGCAAGCCACCAAGCCCCTTTCCTTCGTGGTCGTACATAGTAAGATTTACACCTGTAAGTACAATCTCATGGAAACCGAACTTCTCAAGTTCCAGAGCCCTCTTTATAACCTCATCCTCAGGAAGGAAAAGGCTCTTTCCTCTTGCAACGTGCACTCTACAGTAGGCACACTCATTATCACACCCATCCTGGATCTTCAAGTAGCTCCTGGAGTGGTATGAGAAGGTCGATGCCTGATAATCAAAAACCCCGCCTCCAGTGTAGGATGTAAAGCCCCTGAGGGAATCGATGAGAGGGATATTGTTCTCAAGATCACTTCTAAGCTGGGAAGCAAAGTGCAGTAAAGAAGCCTTCTTTTCCAAAGGAACTACCACAATATTATCTGAAAGTGCCTTCAGTTCTGCTTCTGCCATCTGGGCATAGCAACCTGTGACAAGAACAGCCTCTGCCTTCTGGGCAAAGAGACGGATCATCCTTCTTGCCTTCTGCTCTGCCTTGCTCGTAACTGTACAGGTGTTGACAATATATAGTTCTGCACTCTCTTCTTCACCAACTACAGTAAAGCCTTCCTTTACGAAGCTATCAGCGATAGCTTCACTCTCAGTCTGGTTGAGTCTGCAGCCCAGTGTATATACTACTACTCTATTCAAATTCCAGCTCCTCGACAGCTTCAACCTGGCCATCTACATAGGAGAAAGCGTTTGACAGCTTTTTTCTCATAGTCCTGGTATAAGGATTGTACCTCTGAAGATCATAGAAAAGCTGCATTGGGTCATTACAGGTCTGTTCCATAATGACAAGAAGAGAGTTGAAACCCTTTGTTCCGATCAATGTACTTTCGATTCCAAGTTTTTTTAGTGTTCTACCGATAAGGTGGGTAACACCCTGAGAATAGGCAGCCTGCTTATCATGCTCCTCTGGAGACATGACGATAACATTCAACTTCCAGGATTCGAAGAAGGACTTCATTTTGTTGAAGACCTCATCCTCCCCTTCAATTGGGCAAAGGACCATTGGAAGACCCTTGACACCGTTCTTGGCAGAATCGGGACCGAACATTGGATGTGTCGCAATAAGAGAAACCTCATCCTCTTTCAAGTATTTTTTCATCCATCTAGCTGGATAGGTCTTAACAGAACAGGTGTCCATAACAATGGCACCCTTCTTGATCCTTCCCGCTACTCTTTCAAGCACTGATTCAAAGGAGGAGATGGCAACGCAGAAGAAGATGATATCACAATTGAGAAGTTCATCCTCACTGACGAACTTCACATTCTTTGGAAGAGGATGTTCATTTCTTGAGTAAGCGAAAACTTCTGCATCTGATGCATTTTCAGCTATAGCACCAGCCCAGAAGGAGCCGAAACGTCCAAGTCCATATACTCCAATTCTCATACACTCTCCTTTACGGCCTTGGTGATAGAGAAAAACTCTTCAAAACCGAAGGTCTCTGCCCTCTCACTTCCACTAAATCCACTCTTTTCAAGTACAGTTTCAACTGCCTGCTTTCCACCCTTCTTCCCAACATAGCCAGAGAGCAGATTATTTCTTATATTCTTTCTTCTCTGAGCAAACAGGTCTCTTACGAGCAAGAGGAAGGTTTCTCTGTACTCAGAAGGAATCATAGGAGTCTCTCGCTTAGCCATTACGACAACAGCGCTTTCAACCTTTGGCTCAGGGTAGAAGCAACCCTTACGGATAATCTGGGAAAGCTTGTTTTCGTAATCAAGCTGAGTCAGGAGAGAAAAAGATGAGTAGTTATCATCACCCGCCTTGGCTGTCATCCTATCAACGACCTCCTTCTGGAGAGTGAATACCATCTTTTCAGGCAGGATGGAGCTTTCAATGAGACTAGCGATGATGACAGAGCCAACATTGTAAGGGAGGTTTCCATAGATTACATCTGGCACTCCCTCTATCTGTGGAATTGTCTTCAATGCATCACCCTGGATCAGAGTAAAGTTACTATCATCCCTGAAAGCCTTCTCAGAAAGTACTTTGCAAAATCCATTATCTATCTCAAAGACCTTTAGATCTGCTTTTGTTTGAACTACAAGTGATGTGATCGCACCAAGGCCAGGTCCAATCTCCCAAAGCTTCATACCTTCTTTGGCTCCAATTGAACTTGCAATAGCTTCTCTAGCATATTTGTCTATAAGGAAGTTCTGGCCAAACTTCTTGCTCATAGCAAGCCCGTTCTCATCTAGAACGGCCATGATTTCCTTTACACTTGAATAGTTGAGATCCCACATCGCTTTCTTTCCCTAATGAAAGAAAGGATAGTTGAAAGAAGGACAAGGCACAAGATACAAAAGAGTAGAAGAAAGTATGGTTTAAGAGTTTCAAAGGGTGCAAGGGTGCCCCCCTTTTCAAGTATCAGTGATAAAATGTCATATATTTTGACAAGCACTTTATCAAGTGGTGAGACAAAAAGAGAGATAATAGATATGACCATGAAAAGATAGACAACAACTATCGCGAGTGGGCCTGTGAATATACTGCTGAAAGTATAGCTTTTAAAGACAGCATAAGAGAATGGAACTGTATAGACTATTGCTGAAACCGATGCAGCTAAGCTATTCAGAATGAAGAGCGGAAGATATATAAGTCTATCGATATTTTTCTTCAGGACTTCCCCAAAAGCTAGAATTCCGGAAAGAGAAAGATAGCTGTAGACAGATGATAGCTCAAGAAGGCTTTCAGGAAGGAAGAGAAGCTGCAGGAAAAGAGAAATGAACAGAGCCTCAATTGCACTTATTTGGGGAAAGACAAAGAGTACAGTAGAAAAGAGAAGAGCTCTCACAAGTGAGGGCTTTGGCCCAACTACAATTACATAGACAAGTAAAAGTGAAAGAGAAACGACTCTTCCCCTTTTCTTTCCAAGACAAGGTGCAAGAACAAAGCCAAGAAGAAAAGAAAAGAGAGAAATATGCATGCCTGAAAGTGCAAGCAGGTAGCTTGTTCCACTTTCTCTTGCCATTTCTGAAAGAGAACTCTTTGCTTCTGTCTTTCTTCCTAGCAATAGAAGGCATTGAAGTGAAAAGACCTCTTTTGAAGAGGAAAGATGAGAGGTTATGAAGTTATCAACTTTATTTCTGAATATGTTCACTGAACCTCTTCTCTTGACTCTCACTCTCTTTGCATTGAAGCC
>JAILRW010000136.1 GCA_024698005.1 Sphaerochaetaceae bacterium
CAAGAGCGATTGCTTCGTCGGAGACGAATTCGTCTTCTTTCTTAGCATTTAATTTTTTTTGCTAGTTTAACAAGTTGGCGCTTGGCCCGCAGTCTCAGACCTGATCTACCGCCAGTCGAAACCGGTACACCCCCGTGTACCATGCAAATGAAAATATAATTAAGTTATATGAAATTAGCAAGTAAAATCTTAATAATTCATATTTCTGAGTTCACGCCCAGCTTCTCTCTTGAGATCACGCTCTTTGATAGCTGCCTTCTTGTCATAAGTAGCTTTACCACGAGCAAGTGCAATCTTCATCTTAACTAGGTTTCCCTTGATATATATCTCAAGAGGAACAATAGTCATACCCTTGGAATCTACCTTACGTGCAAACTTCTTTATCTCTTCCTTGTGGGCAAGAAGATACCTGACTCTATCTCCAACATGATTGAAGACCTTACCACCATGAGAGTAGGGCTGGATAGTAAAACCAATAAGTTGAAGCTGACCATTCTTGATGTTTATATAGCTGTCACCAAAGGAACATCGGCCATCACGAACAGATTTTACTTCTGTTCCGACCAAAGACATACCACACTCGAGATCTTCAATGATCTCATAGTTGAAGTATGCTTTCTTATTTTTCTGAATGAGCTTAAAGCCCTTCTTTTCTTCTTCCTTTGCCATATTACTCACCAAGTGCCAGTCTGAAACCAAGATACTCCGAGGTGTCCTTTCTATCAAGAGCTCCAACAGTATATGAATCTACACTATTTGGATCAGAAATAAAGGAACCACCTTTTACAACAACATCTCCAATCTCAAGGTTACTTAAATCATAGCAATCAGCAACTCTGGAAAGAGGAAGGAACGCAGTGCTTGTAAGCTCCCAAAGACCACCATTAAGGGACTTAGGGCCCTGAGTGTAATCAGAGTAGAGAAGGGATGATGAGAACTCTTCAGTAGAAAGATAAGATGCAAGCTCAAGCTCTGCTTCAGTTGGAAGACGATAATTCTTTCCTGTTTCACTCTTCATCCACTCAGCATATGCCTTAGCTGCATAGTAACTGATATTTCTTATTGGCTTATCATTCTTGATGTTTGTTGTAGGGAAGATACCAGCAAGATAGTATTCATCTGCCATTCCATCTTTTACGATTGTATCTATATTATCCTTTGCCCAATAAGGATTTGCTTTAATAAACAGAGCATATTCATATTCACTTACAAGCATTTCTGAAAGAGTGAAGGTATCAAGCTTAACAGAGACAGGGAACTGAGCTATAGAATCAAATAGAGCATTTTCCTGATTGCCAATTGTGAACTCTGTTGCTTGATACTTAAAGCCATCAGCTGTTATGACAGGTGCAAGATTTGGAATAAGAATCTCACCATCAAATTCTGGATTCTCTCCATTGAATAGCTTCTCAAGTGCCTTATCTAGCTTATCGAGTTTGTTGGATTCATACTTAATATTGTTATCTGAGTAGATTGTCTTTGCACTCTTATAATCTTCATACATTTTCTCTGTTGTTATGAACAGAGCTTCAAGCAGAAGATCTTTAGATACATCCTTTACACCTGCAGATACTGCATCCTTTGCTAGGTTGGTCAGAACAGGTCTGTAATTAAAAGCTGATGGATAATCTGTAACTGCAGAATAGAGTGGCAGGTCTTCAAGAGCAAGAGATAGAGCCTTCTCATAAATCTTAGTATCCTGAGAAATAGCTACATCCTTTTCAAGCGTGCGTTTGAATAGAAGAGTCAAGAAGATAGGATGGTCGATCTCGAGCTCTTCACTGAGTACTACATCTCCACTTTTTATATATTCAATTTTATGATTTCCACTTGAAAGGAAGAATCTGGAACCTTCTGTAGAACCGACATAGATATCATCAACGATTACACCAACATCAGAGTATGGGGATTCGAAATGAACATACCTTCCACCATTAATAATTCCTGGCAGAAAACCGATCAAGAAGGTCAGAACAAGGATTACCAGAATCAACAAGATAAGAATATATTTACCGGGTCTCATTCCAAATAGCTTTGGGAGTTTTACTTCTTCGACCTCGGGCAGTGTAATTTTCTTTTTGAACATATTATTCAAAAGTTAATATTAACCCTTTCTATTGTCAACAAAGCTCAACTTGAGTATCTTCTAAAGATATGGAGAAGGTGTACACATTTCTAGAAAAAAACACAGTCAGGTACCTTACCAAACGTAAGGCGCTCAAGGCATACGAAAAAAGTAAGAAGAAAACAATATTTACTGAAATATATAGCTGGGTAGATGCTCTTGTATTTGCAGTCATTGTTGTAATGCTTATCAACCAGTTCTTTTTCCAGCTCTTTGTTATCCCATCTCCATCCATGGTAAGCACATTACTTGTCGGGGACAGAGTAGTTGTAAGCAAACTTGCTTATGGTCTTGAACCATATCCTGCTGCAAAAAACCGTTTCTTCACTTCAAGCCACAGAGTAGAGAGAGACGATATCATCACCTTCTACAATCCTGAGTATGAATCTAAGGGACCATTTTTCGATATTCTTTCCCAGGCAATCTATATGGGAACTCTTTCTCTAGTAAATATAGATAGAAATGAAGATGGCTCAGTTGCGGAACGACTTTATGTCAAGAGAGCTATAGGTTTTCCTGGTGATCAAGTAAGAGTAATAGATGGAAATATCTATATTAGACCTGCAGGATACGATAAGTTTATATCAGAAGAGGAGTTCAGGAAAGCTAATGGCCTCGTCGATGGCCCTAATAGAAGTGCAGATACCGAGCTTTATGATGGTCTGAAGGCCTGGGCAAGACTATATGCTGACAACGAAAAGGGCAATAGGACCAGAGTCAATCATCTTATAAATAGCTATGAAGCTGTAAAGAATGAGAATTTCCCTTTTGACCTCTATGAATTTGAAAAGCAGAGGGCAAAGGAGCACACCTTCATCGATCCATCTAGCAGAGAGGCAAGGGGAGAGTGTGCAATATTCAGAGCAGGTATCTATGTACCTAACGATTACATCCTTCCTTTAGGGGACAATAGAGATAACTCCCACGACGGTAGATATTTCGGACCTGTTGGTGAAAACCGAATTAATGGAAGAGTAATCTACAGATTCTGGCCTCTTGGCAGGGCCTCTGTCATGACAGATAAATAGCATGGAATTTATTGACAACACAAAGCCAGTATCCCTTTATATCCACATACCTTTCTGTACTACCAAGTGTGCCTACTGCGCTTTTTATTCGCTTGAAGAAAAAGCGGTAATGGCAGAGGAAAAAGAGTTGTTCTACAAGACAATTCTTAACCAACTTGATGAACTGGTAGAAGATTTGAAGCGTCCCTTCTATACAATCTTCATAGGTGGGGGAAACCCAGGAATGCTCGGTTTTGATAAACTGTATGAATTATTGAAAACAGCCTGTCGATATGGAAAAGCAGTTGAATGCACAACTGAAATCAATCCTGAATTTCTTAATGATGATATCATCCCTCTATTCGAGTATCTTACTCGCGTATCTGTAGGAATACAGAGTATGAGTTCAGAACATTTGAAAACTCTAGGTAGGAATGCAAATAGAAATACAAATATCAAGGCTCTAGAACTGCTGAACAAATATAAGAATAAATATGGAATTACATTCAATGCCGATATCATGACAAACATCCCTACGGAAAGTATTGAAGATGCTATTAATGATATAAAGGCAGTATCTGATTACAACCCTGACCACATCTCTCTCTATTCACTGACTTTTGAAGAAGGAACAAAACTTATTGAAAATTGTGTTCCAATGGATGAAGAGGAGCAGAGAAGTATGCTTATTTCATGCTGGAATACATTGCAGGAGCTTGGCTACAAGCAATATGAAATTTCAAACTTTGCAAAAGATGGCCATGAATGTCTTCATAATAAGGTCTACTGGGAGCTAGGGCAGTATATCGGTCTGGGTCCAACAGCCGAATCGAGTGTAGGGTATGAGAATATAATCTCTTCCCGTGAAGCTGATTCTCTATCTGAATATCTCAAGAATCCGGGCTTCAATAGTATCAAGCTAACTAAGGATGAAGCAGAGGAAGAATACCTGCTTACAACATTGAGAACAGTCTATGGAATAGACAAACAAGAGTATTATTCAAGATTCCATTCAAATTTTGATGAAAAATATAGAACATTTATTCAAGAAATTGATGAAATGCTATATGAGGACAATAAAGAAAAATTTAGCCTCACAAGGGAGGGTTTTTTGCTACTAGATAATGTAATTCTTTCTCTAGCAATGGCAATATAGTATTTCGCTGTGTTGACAGCATATTTTTCTTTATGATAATTTTCTTAAGTTCGAAAAACTAATTAAATAAATATAAAAGAGGTTTCATATGTCTGGCCACAGTAAATGGGCAACTATTAAACACAAGAAAGGATTGGCCGATGCAAAGCGCGGTCAGAAGTTTACAAAGCTGATTAAGGAAATCACTGTTGCAGCAAAGATGGGCGGTGCCGATCCTGAATCAAACGCAAGACTCAGAACTGCAGTTCTCAAGGCAAGAGCTGAGAACATGCCAAAGGATAACATCGAGAGAGCAATCAAGAAGGCTGCTGGTGAAGATGCAAACACCAACTTCTACGAACTCACTTACGAAGGCTATGCTGGCGGTGGTGTAGCAATCATTATCGATACTCTTACCGATAACAAGAACAGAACTGCTGCTGATGTAAGATCTACACTCACAAAACTCGGTGGTACCCTCGGTGCTCCTGGTTCAGTTTCATACATGTTCCAGACTAAGGGTGTAATCACCTATGATGCAACCAAGTACACTGAAGATGAAATTCTTGAAGCTGCACTTGAAAATGGTGCAGAAGATGTAAGCAACGACGGTGAAGTCATCGAAGTCACAACAGCTCCAAATGATTTCGCAGCTGTTCTTGAAGCAATGCAGGCTGCTGGTTTCGAACAGGATTCTGCTGATGTCAACAAGATTGCAGATCAGATGGTTTCTGTTGACAAGGAAAAGGCTCAGAAGGTCATGAAGATTGTTGAGCGCCTTGAAGATCTTGAGGATGTACAGCAGGTTTCCACAAACCTCGAACTCCCAGATGATTACGAAGACGGAGAATAATAGAATTTGATAGTCCTCGGAATTGATCCGGGATTGGCTAATACAGGCTGGGGAGTTGTGGAAGTGATTTCACATCACTACCGGCCTGTTTCTTTTGGTGTCATAAAAACTGATACCGAACACAGCCTACCCGATAGAATATCAGCAATAGCGAAGGAAGTAGGAGCATTAGTAGATAAATACTCTTGCGAGGTGGTTTCCATGGAGGATATATTCTTTACTAAGAATGTTTCCTCTGCAATCTCTGTTGCAAAAGTAATTGGTGCAATCTGTCATGAATTGAGAAGCAAGAATATTGAAGTCCATCTATTTTCTCCTCCTCAGATCAAACAGGCTGTTACAGGTATGGGCAAGGCTGATAAGAATCAGGTTCAGCAGATGGTCAAGATTCTCTTGGGCATGAACTCTGTTCCAAAACCTGACCATGCAGCGGATGCACTCGCAGACTGCATCACATATGCAGTCTTCTCTCAGACTTATTCAAGAATTGGAGTGAAAGGGAATTAAGCTATGATCAATGCGCTCAATGGAAAAATTGTTGAGGTAACTCACAACTCAGTCATTGTAGATGTTAATGGAGTTGAATACTATGCTGAGGTTTCCACCAATGCTGCTAGCTACTTTTCAAGTCATAGAAATGAAAAGGTCAGAGTTCTAACAAAGCTTAATATAAGTGAATATGCAACAAGTCTTTATGGCTTCAAGGATGAAGAGGAAAGGGACTGCTTCAATCAACTTCAGACAGTTCCAGGAATTGGAGCTAAGCAGGCACTTAAAGTCCTTTCGTCAATTTCTGTAGAGGATTTCATAAAAGCACTGGACCAGAGAGATATTTCTGCTCTTTCAAGGATTCCGGGAATTGGAGCAAAGAGTGCACAGAAGCTTATTCTTCAGCTCAGAGACACCCTTGTCTATACAGATGATTCTGCTTCAGGAGTAGAAAATCTCAAGAATATTGGCAAGCAGTGGAATGATATCCTTGAATCCTTCATCGCCATGGGATACGACAAGAAGGTCGTACAGAAAAAGCTCGATGAGATTTTGAAGAAAGAGTCTTCAAAGCTCGCTACTATGAGTCATGAGAAGGCTGAAGCATTCATCTTCCCAATTCTGCTTAGGAGTCTTGCATGAAGTACGAAGAAGATTATTACGATCCAGAAGATAGTCCTGTAGCTGTCACCTTTCAGAAAGCTGATGAACAGAATGACAACGTTCTAAGGCCTAAATATCTTGAAGACTTCCAGGGACAGAAGAAACTCAAGGACAATCTTCAGGTTTTCATCAATGCAGCAAGAGCAAGAGGAGAAGCGCTTGACCACACATTTCTTGTAGGACCTCCAGGTCTTGGCAAGACAACTCTTGCTTCAATAATTGCCAACGAGATGCATGCTGAAATCAGGATGACAAGTGCTCCAGCCCTTGAAAAACCAAAAGATCTTGCAGGTATTCTCACCAATGTAACTGAAAATTCAATCTTCTTTATCGATGAAATCCATCGCTTAAAGCCAGCGCTTGAAGAGATGCTGTACATCGCAATGGAAGACTATGAAATAGACTGGGTAATTGGTCAGGGACCAAGTGCCAGAACGATGAGAGTTCCTCTTCCTAAATTTACATTGATTGGTGCAACAACCAAGGCAGGAAGTGTAGCAATGCCACTTTCTGAACGTTTTGGTATCAACTGTCATCTTGAGTATTACACTCCAGAAGAGCTCAAGGATATTGTTCTAAGGTCTGCAAAGCTTCTTGATACCAAGATTGATGATGATGCTGCTTTGATGCTTGCAGCCTGTTCAAGAGGTACACCAAGAATTGCAAACAGACTTTTAAAGCGCCTCAGAGACTTTGCCTTTGATTTGAAGAGTGAACACATCACCACCAAGATTGTCAAACATGGACTAGATAGAATGGGTATCGATCCAAATGGTCTTGAAAGAATGGATAGACAGATTCTTAAAACTATCATTGAGTTCTATGATGGTGGTCCTGTCGGTGCTGACACTCTTTCAATCAGTGTTGGTGAAGCTGTCGAGACAATTGAGGATTATTATGAGCCTTATCTGATTCAGAAGGGCTATCTCAAACGAACTAAATCAGGCCGATGTGTAACACAGAAGGCCTATGAATTATTGAATATACCTACTAGAGGTGCAAATTCCAATGTTGACCAAGGAATACTATTTTGAACTTCCTCCTGAACTTATAGCTCAGGAACCTGTAGAGAGAAGGGGAGATGAGAAGCTCCTTCTTTTAAATAAGAATACTGGACTCTTTGAAGATAAAGTGATGAAGGATTTTCCTTCTCTTCTTGATGAGAACTCAATACTTGTAGTTAACAACTCAAAGGTCAGAAAGGCCAGATGTTTTGGTAAGACAGAATTTGGAGGCCTTGTAGAATTTCTTTTCTTGGAAGAGAACGAAGACCACTCCTGGATCTGCATGATATCAAAATCAAAGAAGCAGAAAATTGGTAGAAAGTACTCCTTCTATGATAAGAATGGAGAGCTTGTTAAAGTTGCAACCTTAATTGGTGAATATCCAGATGGAAACAGACAGGTAACTTTTGAAGAACCTCTCGAAGAAGAGTTCTTCTCTCGATGTGGCCATGTTCCTCTTCCTCCATATATCAAGAGAGAGGACAAGTTTTCTGACGAAACGAGATACCAGACAATCTATGCAAAGAATGAGGGGTCAGTTGCAGCTCCTACAGCAGGACTTCACTTCACTCCAGAAATCCTGGAAGAGATCAAGAATAGAGGAATTGAAATTGTAGAAGTAACTCTTCATGTTGGTGCCGGAACATTTCTTCCTGTCAGAAGTGAAAATATTGAAGATCATCACATGCACTATGAAAGATATACAATCCTTCCTGAAGTTGCCGACAAACTCAATGAAGCAAAGAAGAGTGGCAAGAAGATTGTATCAGTTGGAACAACTAGCGTAAGAACACTTGAAAGTGCAGTGAACGAAAATGGATTAATCGAAAGTGGAACAAGAAGAACAAATATATTTATCCACCCAGGTGTTCCTTTCCGTTTTGTAGATAACCTTTTGACTAATTTCCATACTCCAGAGTCAACATTGTTGATGCTTGTTAGTGCCCTGGCTGGAAAGGAGAATATCTTCAGAGCATATGAACACGCAGTACAAGAAAGGTACCGCTTCTTCAGTTATGGAGATGCAATGTTCATCAATGGTTGATATAGCCTTCGATTTCCTTAAGTACCAATAAGGATGCTTCCACAGCACTTAGTTCTGCAGGAATCCTAATAAGTTTTACGCCTTCAGGGAGTTCTCTGAAGGCTTTTTCAAAGTTTTCTCTGACACTCTTCAGATACTCTTCCTTTTCAAACAGTTCCTTTGCCTCTCCTCTAGAGTTAATTCTTTCCATACAGAGAGAAACTGGTGCATCAAGGTAGATTACACATCGAGGATGAGGATAGTTGTTGATTGTCTTAACATAGTCAAAATCAAGCTGAACTGTCTGATATGCAAGAGAAGAGTAGAAGTAACGATCAGAAAGAACGATTGTCCCTTCTTTTGTCTTTTTCTCAATTCCATAATCAGGATTGTAAAGATGGTCATGCCTGTCTGCAGAATAGAGCAGGGCCAATGCTTGGGGTGTAGTAATAATTTCATGTCTCAAAGCCTGTCTAACGACCTTGCCAATTGCATTATCTGTAGGTTCGAATGTAGTTTCTACATTAAAACCTATATTGATTAATGCATTGCCAAGAAGTTTGAGCTGGGTAGACTTTCCAGAGCCATCAAGACCTTCAAACACAAAGAAATTATCAAGAACTTTATTCATCCAAAACTCCAATTTCAAAGAATATAATAACAATTAGTGATGAATAAAAACAATCAATGGATTATATTTAAAATGGATAAATATGAAATATCATACGACACTTTCAGTAATTCTGATTTCTCTTGGAGCACTTCTGTTTTTCCTTGCAGTAGCAGTTTTCTGTGTCGACTCACTCAACCTTGATTCCCCTGGAAACATTCTTATTGAGAGTTTAGAGAATATAAGGGATGACGATCTACCTTTTACTCTTTCTTTCTCAGCAATCGATAGAAAGATGGACAGGGAGATTACAGTACATGATATTGACTTCAATTATAAGGGGGTTCAGCAAGTAAAGGCCAGAACCGCTACTATTGTACAGAACCCAGCCTCTCTCTTCTCCAAACTACTTTTGAGAAGGGGAAGCATAAGAATTTTGATTGAAGGTCTTGAGTTCAAATATGCAAATTATCCAGAAGAAGATAATAGTGATAAGCCATCAACATTTGATGAAAAAGTTCTGCTTAACCAGATAGCAGATCTAATAGAGAAAAGGACAAAGGGATACCTCTTCAACTTTGACTACGAGGTAATCATAGATAATGCCAATATTTCTTATGAAGATCTAATTCTTATAGATGACTGCTATGCTGAGCTGAAGTTTGATAGAGGAATGCTGCTTAGAAATATCTATTTTGATATTCCTAGTATTGTAATGAAGCAGGGTGAGACGGTCACAAAACTTGATAAACTTGTAGCCATAGCAGATAGAACAAACTCCTACGATATTGATGCCAGTTTTGATAGCCTATCTGTAATCAGCAATGATATTTCCTTGATCACAGGAAATATGAGTTTTTCTTCAAAATTTGACACTCTTTATGATCTAGATATAAAACATGTTCCTTTTGATGCAAAACTAGAGAGTATTGCCTATGCAGATGGCAAGACAGAATTCAATATTACAGATGTAACAGCAAAAGAAGAAGAAAGGGGAGCATCCCTTATTGCCTCTTCTTTTCTGTTAAAACATAGTGAATACACTGCATCTACAGAAAATATTGAAGCATTATTATCTGGAAATTTATCTGATGAATATCAGGTCTCTATCAACTCAAATATTCCTATCATCATAAAACAAGGTGATGAAGATCTGATCGATGTAAATGGGTACGATGCAACATTGAAATATGATGGCCTGTATACACTCGAAGCAGTGCTTGATGATGTAGACTTTGTATACGTAGATGATTTCACAAAATCAATTATCAAAAATATCAATCTTAACGATAGCCACATCTACTGTCAGTACATAGAAGATAAACTATACGGAGAAATCAACTCTGAATTATCTATTGACAGTGACAAGAAATATTTTGATAAGACAAAAACAAAATTCTCAGCAGGTTTCTTCAGTGATAAGAATAAGGTTACTGAATATTTCTTGAATGTTGATGGCCTTTATTTCCCAAGTGTAAGTTCTCCAATAGTTGGAAAACTATCATATAGCAATGAAAAACTGAGTGGTAATTTCCGTTATTCCGACTCACTGTTTATTAGCCTTGATAGAACCAAAGGTTTCAGGCTCAATGCAGATATCAACTCTCTTGATCTCTTGGATTTTGAACCACTTATTTCTATGGTCACTCCAATTTTCAAGAACTACATTGCAAAGGAAACCGCACTATCTGGAACTATAAGAATCAACTCTGAAAATGAAATCCTAAAGTCATCAACTATTTATTCATCCTTGGCTCTTTCCAATATCAGATTCAATGATTACAGATTTGGCTTTGCAACTCTCGTAGATTCTTCAATCGAAGACAGTATTATCAAAATCAAATCTATATCAGCTTCAACTGAATTCTTCAGAGCTTCCTATACAGGACAGATTGATTTGAAAACAAAGATTCCTGAAGGTCATTTCGAAATTGTAAATCCTAATTCAGGCAAGGAATATTTCACAACAGATGTAAATTTGAATGTCAATAACGGATATCTTTTCAATGCATCCCTTCCAACTATCTATGAAAGCAGTGTAAAGGGTATTGTAAAGAGAGATAACAACAATTGTCTTATCGCAAATGGTACACTTGTTTCTGGTATTGATAGCTATCCTGTAAGTGTTTTCAATGATCCAGAGAATGGTATTACTAAAATTACTTCAAAAGGTTTCAACTTCAATCTTGAAATCATTGAATCAATCATTTCATCCAAGCTTGAATTTGCATCATATAAAGTCCCTGTAAAGAGCAAGGAAATCAAACCATTGATAATCAACGGTAAGCTATTGGCTACCTTCAACTTCCAGGACCAGAGTCTTTATGGAAACAGTACAACAATTGACTTGATCGACTTCAGATTCCTTCCTTCAGAACCCGATATCCATTTCAATGTTGAATTTACAAATGATTATCTTGCAGTAAATGAGATATCTGTAGTCAATGATTTTTCTCTTCTCACAGGTAGATTCTTTTTTGATTTCAAGAAGAGTGCTATTGCTGCTAGGTTGGGAAATGAAGAAGAGAATGCTTATCTATCAATTTTGAAGAAGACAAAAGGGTACACAGGTATTATCGATGTTGAAAACTTCAATCTTGCTAGATTTGGATTTGAAAACCTCAGAGCCAATGCCTCTCTCACAGGTAGAGGAACCAAGCTTGATGAATTTACCTTCTCTGGTAGCATGAACGCTGCAAATGAAAATTCAGATAACTACATCCTGAAATCAGATATCATCTTAACCCCAGTCAAACTTGCACTGTCCAATTTTGATTACGATACCGATGTACTTGATGTTCATTCAGATTCAATTACTCTTGATTCCACGACTGGAAGTTCTGCAGCTATTTTCAACATCAAGTATAATATCAAGAACAAGGATAGAGATTATCCATTAGATATCAACTTCAACTATTCACTCAAATTACCAGACTATGAGAACTTCATTGATATGGGTTTCAATATCGGAGACTACATAAAAGGTGGCGGATTTTTGGATTCCCAGATACATATCAGCGATATCGTTCTTGATAATGGAATTGGCATTTGGAATAGGGATATATCTCTTAAATTCAACAAGGAAGAGTTCACAGCAAGCGGAAATCTAGTTGATGGAAAGTATGAAATTGCTACCAAGACAATGGACGTGACAATTTATGAGAATGAAATATTCTCCGGTCATTTCAAGGGAAGTGTCGTATATCCTGAATACGATATTCTCGTAGAAGATATGTCTTTCAATTTACATACTCTTGTTTCCTTCTTTAAGTATCCAATCTTCTACTTTGGACCAGATTCCTATGTAAACGCTAATCTTAGAGTTTATGGCAAGGGCAGGAATTTCCATATCTTTGGTGATGTTTCCTCTGAGAAGATGATGATGAATACCTGGTGGATCGATCAGGATGATTTTGTTGCTACCAACTTGAAGATGACAATTATTGATAATGAATTGGATTCAGGTTTGATGCCAACAACAATTATCAACAGAGAAACAGGAGAAATCAGGGAAGGCAAGGTCAGATTCTTCGGAACTTTCGGAGGCCCTAACTTAGTTGACCATATCGCACTTGATGCATATACAGATGAGAATGCCAAGTTACATATTTTCTGTCCTATAAGTTCCTACAATGCACAGATCGAAGGTTATGGCTGGGGCCATTTCACATATGAAAGTGAAGTCCTGCTTCAGCACATGACAGGTGAAATGTATATTGAAGATTTTGACATTGGTATTGGAATCGATCCACTCCCTGAATGGTGGGAAGAGGGTACGATCCAGTATACAGATGACTTCCTCCTTACATTCTCAAAAAATGTTCGCTTCCTGCTTCCAAACAGTTCAGATCCAATCCTTACTGCGTATGTAAAGGAAGGAGATCAAGTTAGATTCCAATATGATACTAGATATAAGAATGCAACAGTAACTGGTGAAATCAATCTCAAAGGTGGAGAAATCTATTACTTCAACAAGAATTTCTATATCACTGAAGGTAGTTTGTTCTTCCCATCAAATGCTCTGAGAGAACCACGCATTTCTCTGAGAGCAAAACTGTCTGATTATGATAGTAAAGGCAATAGAGTTGATATCTATCTTGTCCTGAACAACTCAACAATTAATGAATTCAATCCATACTTTGAATCATCTCCACAGAAGACGACATCAGAGATAATGAGTATTCTTGGAAACGTACTTGTTGCCCCAGAAAATGAGGCCAATTCAAGTATCCTTGGTTCTTTGGTATCTATTTTCTCAAGTGGTATGGATATGATGGGTAGGGCAGGTGTTATCAGCAATAAATTCTCAATAAGGAACTTGTCAGACTCTATTAAAGAGAACTTGAAACTAGATATGTTCTCTGTTCGCACTCAGCTTGTTCAGAACGTAATTCTTGATTCTGTTTTCACACCAGGACAGACAGTATATACACCAATTTCAAGAATTCTGAACAATACAACAGTTTTCTTTGGAAAACAGCTTTCTGATTCTTTGTTCATAAAAGGTATGATCAGACTGAACTCAAAGGAACAGACTAAAAACAAGAATCCATTCCTGTCCAAGGATCTCATGCTTGATTATGAGTTGTCACTTGACTGGGAAAATCCTATTGGTCTTTTTACTTTCAGTACTAATCCAATTAATCTATTCCCTCACAATATTATGAAGAATTTTGGAATCTCTTATCGCAAACGAATTGAATTCTAGTTTATGTATAATTATTGTGAAGAATCACAACATAATTGGAAATTTACGTTTTTTATTATATAGTTCATGAAAGGAGAATATGATGTTCAAGAAAAAAACTCTTATTTTTATCCTTATTTTTTTGACTATTAGCATGTCGCTATTTGCGAATGATTGGTATATAGGGAAAACAATTTCGAGCATTGAATATGTAAACAATCAAAATATTTCAACTAGAAAGCTTACTGGCTTGCTTTCTTCTTATAAGGGAAAAACCCTTACAGATGATGTTATTTATGAAATTGATGATATTCTCTATGCAGAGAATTGGATGAACTATTATATTCTCGATCCTATTCAAGATGAAAATCCAGACACTGTAACTTTAAGGCTCGAAATCCATGAGCAACCTATGATCAAGTCCATTACTGTCGTAGGAAATGAAAAGGTAAAAGAGAGAGTTCTATTGGAAGAACAGTCAATCAATGTTGGCGATTTCTTCTCTCCAGGTGTTCTTAGTAGTCAGGCAGCAGCCCTTACAGAGTACTACATCTCAAATGGCTTTGTTTATGCTGAAGTCACTGCAGATTATGAAGAAAACACAGAACTTAACCAGGTAAATATTATTTACAACTGCTTCGAAGGTGAAAGATACAAGGTTGGTGAGATTGTCTTCAGAGGCGTTGAAAGCTTTACTGACAAGCAGATCTTGAAGGTCATGGAAACAAAAGCAAAAGGCCTTTTCAAGAGTGGTTTCTATATTGAATCAGCAATCAACAACGATAGAAGAGCAATTGTAGATTACTATAAAGAGAACGGCTTTAACGATGCTGAAGTTTCAAACATTGAGCTTTATAACATTACTTCTCCTGATGATGAATGTACTATGCTGCAGATTATCATCTACATAAAAGAGGGTACTCAGTGGAGACTTGGTAATATTACATTTGAAGGTAACAATATCTTCACAGATGAAGAGATTCAGAAGGTAATATATCTGACACCAGGCAATGCAAATAATGCACTTCAGGTTCAGACACAGATTCAGGAAATAGCATCCATGTATTATAACAATGGTTATATTTCAACTGGTATTACGGATATTCAGACCAGAAATGAAGAAACAAAGACCATTGATCACAATTTTGTTATTGAAGAATCCAATAAGTCATATATTGAAAAGATTATTCTTACTGGCATGAAGAAGACAAAGCCTAAAGTATTCTTAAGAGAACTTGAGATAAAGGAAGGCGAAGTATTCTCACAGGCTAAGCTACAGAAGTCTTTCCAGAATTTGATGAACACCGGTATTCTCGAAGATGTCAAGACAGGCCTTTACAGAGGTGATACAGACAATGGCGTCGTTCTTGAACTTGCAGTCCAGGAAGGAAACCAGATGGAAGTACAGTTTGGTGCTACCTTCGGTGGTAATGTTGACGGTTTCCCAATCTCTGGATTCCTGCAGTGGTCCGATAAGAACCTTTTTGGTACTGGTCGTGACCTTACAATTGGTACAAACATCTCTCCTGATGCTCAGTCACTTAACATTTCTCTTTCTGATGACTTTGTAGGAAACAAGAGATGGAGTAATGGTATTTCTCTTTCTCTTGAAAAGAACAACAGAAAGAATCAGCTCCAGAAGCATCCAGGTAGTAAATACTACGATGGTAGAGATGATGAAAAGGAAACATTCCCACTTGGCTATTATTCCTGGCAAGCATGGGATGATTCCGATAATAAGTATCCAGATAGCAGCTATCTTATGAACTATGATTTCTACAAGATTGCAGTTGGATACAACACTGGTTATACCTTCACATACGATAAAGGAAACCTGAAGCTTGGTGCAGGTCTTTCAATTGGTTGGAACCATGCTACATATGATTCTAACTATGACCCTTATGAGTTCTTGATCAAGAAATATGCCGAAGGCTGGAAGATGTCCAATAAGCTCACGTTCTCTATCACTTGGGATGCTAGAGACCTCGCAAAGAATACAAGTAGGGGCTATGTTCTTTCTTCTGGTTGGACTTATGCAGGTGGTATTCTCCAGGGTCTTTCCAACTACAACAAGCTTTCATTCTCTGCCTCTGGATACAAGACAATCAAGAAGTTTGAGAACAAAGATGGTGATATCAAGAATTTAGTGTTGTCTGGAACTTCTCAGCTTTCATTCATGCTTCCACAGTATTGGGATTACTCAGCTGATGGTGGTATGGGCTGGCATGCTGCTTACATGGGTGCAACCAAGTACGAGATGCTTTATATGGATGGCATGAACATTGGTAGAGGTTTCTCTACAATTTATGACCAGTCAATAATGTGGCATAACCAGGTAGAGTTAACATATCCATTGATCAAGAATGTACTTTCTTGGGAAATCTTTACTTCAGCAACTGCGCTCAAGAAGAGAATTGACAATAGTAAAGAGCTTAGCTGGTATCTTGGAGCAGGTGCAGGTATCAAACTCTCTATTCCAGGCTTCCCACTTGGTCTTTATCTCGTTAAGAACGCTACAAAGCTAGCTGGTAATGATTTCACATTCTTGTCAGGCCCAATTTTCAGGAACTCTGGTAGTTCAACTTCTGGTCTAAGATTGGTTCTCGCTATTACAACCAGTTTCTATTGATCTATGGCAGGAAAAAAGGATGAAATGACGCCAATGATGCGTCAATATCTTGAAATCAAAGGAGAGCATCCAGACAAGGTGCTCTTCTTCCGTCTCGGCGACTTTTATGAAATGTTCAATGATGACGCATTAGAGATTTCAAGGCTTCTCAACCTTACACTTACTCACAGAGCTGGAAATCCTATGTGTGGAATTCCATTCCATGCAGCTAAGAATTATCTTAAAAGACTATTGGATGCAGGGAAAAAAGTTGCGATTTGTGAGCAACTTTCATTACCTGAAAAAGCTGGAGAACTTGCAAAGCGTGAAGTTGTCCAGATCTACACACCAGGCACTATCATAGAAGATGATTTTCTTGATGGTGGATTGTCAAACCATATTTTTTCTGTTCACTACACAAAGGGTGAGTACGTAGCCGCCTGGACTGATATCTCAACTGGCGATTTTTCTATTTCACACATCAAGAAGGACAAGAAATTATCAAACCTCAATGCGCTAATTTCCTCATTGTCAATTAGAGAAATAGTCGTCTCAGATGATTTATATTTTACTGATAGAGTTTTAAGAGATGTACTCGATTCAACTGGATATATAGTTACTAAGCTTCCTGCTTGGTACTTTTCTAACAGGGAAGCGAAGAAGCAAATTCTTGAACAATTCGGAGCATTCAACTCTACAGTATTTGGCTTTGATGAGAATGATAGTGCGCTCACAGCAGCCGGAGGCCTTCTGAAATATGCTCTTGAAATGTGCAAAACTCCACTCAAGCAGATAAAGAGCATCAGACTAGTTACAGAAAATGGTAGACTTTCACTTGATGAAGCAACTGAAAAGAATCTTGAAATTGTAAGAAATCTAAGTGAAGGCAAGAGTGCCTACACCCTTTTATCTGCTATCAACAAGACTAAAACAAGTCCTGGCATGAGACTACTTAGGGAATTCATGTTGAATCCTCTCTCTGATTATGAACTAATCAATGAACGCCTTGACTGGTGTGAATATCTTAATGCAAACATTGATGAGCGAAAGAGGGTAAGACAAGCCTTATCATCTGCTGCAGACCTCATTCGTCTTACCAGTAAATTTGAGATGGGAAGAAGCGTTCCCCGTGATCTTATAAGTGTAAGGGAAACTCTTCTCTGTTTCTTTACTCTTGCAGGTAACAATGAGAAGTACCTTTCATTGCTTGATAACGAGCTGAAAGCTCCTGAAAGGCTTACTGAGCTTTGTGAGAGAATCGGTAGAGAAATCAATCCAGAATGTACCAATATCAATCATGTAGGCCGTATTCTATTATCAGGTTTTGATGAAGAACTTGATAGGCTCAGAGATATTGAGAATGGTTCAAGTGTTCTATTGGACAATTACCTTGAGAAGATCAAGGACGAAACAGGAATTACAATCCTCAGGATGGGCAATAACAAGATTATTGGAACCTATCTTGAAGTTTCCAAGGGACAAGTTTCCAGAGTACCTGACTACTTTGTTAGAAGGCAGACTTTAGTCAACTGTGAAAGATTTACAACACCTGAACTTTCAGATATCGAGTTGAAGATCAACAGTGCAGCAGATGAAGCAACAAAGAGAGAGAAGGAGCTCTATCAAATCTTGGTCGATGATACTACAGCTCTCTCCTTTGAGCTGAGAAGTATAGGTAAACTATTATCATTACTTGATGTATACCAGAGCTTTGCAGAAATCAGTTCAGTCTGGAACTATACAAGACCAGAAATCATCATCGATGGAAAGCTTGAAATTACAGATGGTAGGCATCCTGTTGTAGAGCAACATCTTGCTAGTGGAAGTTTCGTTTCTAATTCTCTTTCCACAGAAGAATCGAGTTTCTTTCTGATCACAGGTCCAAACATGGCTGGTAAGTCTACATTCCTCAGACAGACAGCTTTAATTGTTCTTCTATCTCATATTGGCTGCTTTGTTCCTGCAAAGAAAGCAATAATTCCTATTACAGATTCACTGTTCTGTAGGGTTGGTGCTTCTGATAATCTTGCTAGAGGAGAATCTACATTCCTTGTCGAGATGCAGGAGTCAGCACATATTTTAAGAAATGCAACAAAGCATTCACTCGTAATAATGGATGAAGTAGGTAGAGGTACCAGTACACAGGATGGTATGTCCTTGGCATATGCAATGATGAAGTTCCTCTCTCAAGTAGGATGTACAACTCTATTTGCAACCCATTATCACGAACTTACAATGCTTGACACTCAGGGTATGGTACTACTGACACTTGAAGTTGAAGAGAACAAGAATGAAATCAACTTCATAAGAAAGGTAATCAAAGGTGTTGCAAAATCATCCTACGGTCTCCACGTTGCCAAACTTGGTGGTGTTCCACAGTCAGTAATAAGAATGGCTGCAGATTTCCAGAAGCGTCACTTTGCAGATTATCGTCTTGAGGATGCAGCTGGTCAGATGGATCTCTTTACAGATACTGCCAAGGCAACTGAAGATTTCAAGAGCAAGGCGATGGATGAAATTCTTGATCTTGATATAACTTCAATGACACCACTCGATGCTCTGCTAACTCTTTCTGACTTACAGAAAAAGATAAGAAAAGAGCTGGGTAGTATTGACAGTTAATAGTCAAAAAAGTAAATTATATATAGTTCAATTATTTTAAATAAAGGAACCAATAAAGCTGGTTCCTTTTTTATTTGGGAAAAGGAATGCTGAGTAACGATATTAGGGAAAATGCACTTTTCAATGAGATAGAAAGTCTTATCTCACCTATGAATCTCAAGGTTGTTGATGTAGTAAAGAACGACCTTCCTAGCGGCTGCCAGATGACAGTAACCATCTATTCAGAGGACAGGGAAGTAAATACAGATGATCTTGCAGAGGTCTATAATGTAATCTACCCACGTTATCAGCTTCTGCTTGGAGAAAGAGATCTCAATCTAGAAGTCTCAAGTCCAGGCCTTACTAGAAATTTTAAAGATTTTTATGAATTTACACTATTTATGGGAAAGGTATGTAAAGTCTATTCCTCTACTTACTCTTCCTGGATCGAAGGTGTAATTAATAATGTTGACAATTCATCTGTCTTGCTTTGCAAGGCAATAATTCAAGATTCAGGAGAAGAGTTTGAAGAGCTGAAGCTCAACTTCTCCGAAATACAGAAGGCAAAGCTTTCATACCGTTGGGAGGAAGAAAATAATGGTCAATCTAACTGAAGCCATCAATGAGATGATTGCTGAGAAGAACATCAGCAAAGAAATGGTAGAGGATACAGTTCGCGAATTTGTCAAAGCAGCTTATAAGAGAAAGTTCGGTACAGACGAGAATGTTATCGTCAACTTCATTGAAGATGATGGACAGATCAATTTGGAAGTCAGTGCTAGCAGAGTCGTAGTTGAAGAAGAGAACTACTATAATGAAGTAACTGAAATCCCTCTTGATGAAGCTAAAGAGATGAGCGAGGACGCAGAAGTAGGTGATGAGCTTGTTATCTCCCTTGATCCTCAGACATTTGACCGCAGTGCTGTTCAGTCTGCAAAGCAGAGAGCACAGCAGTCCTTCAAGGATATCCAGAACAACTATACTTACAAGGAATTCAAGAACAAGGAAGGAAAGGTAATCCAGTGCTACGTCAACTCAATTACTCCATCCGGCGATCTTATCCTCAATGTTGGTAACAACACAGAAGGTATTCTTCCAAAGAAGAACATCTCTCCACTTGAAAGCTATACAGTTGGAGAAGGTCTCAAGTGCTATCTTGAAAGAGTTGAGAATGCAGAAAAGGCTGAAGATCTTCAGAAGCAGGGTGGTTTCAGAGGAAGAAAGCCTAAGAAGGATGTAAGAATCATTCTTTCCAGAACCTCTCCAGAGCTAGTCAGAAACTTCATTGAGGCACAGGTTCCTGAAATTGATAATGGTCAGATCGAGATTGTAAATATTGTTAGAGAAGCAGGTTTCAGGACTAAGGTTGCTGTTAGAACCTTCTCTGATATTGACCCAATCGGTGCAACAGTTGGCCTCAGAGGTATCAGAATCCAGACCATCATGCAGGAAATTGATGGTGAAAAGATTGATGTCATCAAGTGGGAAGATAATCCTCTTCTCCTTATCAGCAATGCATTGACTCCTGCAAGAGTAAACAAGGTTCTTGTTCTCAATGCAGAAACCCGTCAGGCTGTTGCAATTGTTGATGAAAACCAGGTTGGTCTTGCAATTGGACAGAAGGGTGTCAACGTCAAACTCGCCAAGAAACTCTGTGATTGGCTTATTGAGGTAAAGACTCAGGCAGAGTATGACCAGATGGAAATCAGCCAGGAGATCAGAAATCAAGCTGAAGCTATTTTCGAGCAGGGTGGTGATAGCCTTATCGAAAATGAAGTTGCAGATGAAGATAGAATCTACACCAAGGAAGAACTTGGAATTGGAGAAGATGAAAATCTTCTTTCCGATCTTCCTCTTTCAAAGGAGCTCGTATTAAAGCTCAATAGAATGGACGTATATACTGCTGAAGAATATTTCAACATGACAGATGAAGAAAGAGAAGGTCTTGGTCTTACAGAAGATGAAGTCAATGAGATCAACTCCTGTGTTGCAGTCGAAGAAGAATACGATGACTCCTTCGAATGTCCAACCTGTCATCAGATACTTCCAGCAGGTACTCTCAAGTGTCCACACTGCATGACAGAGTTTGTCTTTGAATAATAGGGTGATAACTGAAGAATATGAATAATGAAAATAAACCTAAAGTAACAATCATCAAGAAGAGCCCAGTAAAAGAGCAGAAGGAACAGGAAAAGAGCACAGCCTCTACTTCTGTTCAGCCTAAGGTTACTGTAATCAAAAGAGTACAGCAGACTGTAAAAGTCAAACCTAAGGAAGAGCCAAAGAAGGAAGAAAAGACTGAAGAAAAGAAAATCACAGTATCTCCTGCTCTTGGTATCAAGAAAGAGGCTCCTGTTCAGCCTAAGCCAGCAGCCCAGACTAGACCAGTTGTCAAAAGACCTGTTAGGACTGGTGCCATGGCTCCTGAAGCCAACAAAAATATCATTCGTGGAGAAAGGATTGCATCCAATCTTCACAATGGTCCAGTCATCATCAAGAGCGGAAACCTTCCTCCTGTACCAGGACAGAAGGTTGATACTCCAGCCCCAACTAACAGACCTAGAGTAGCTGGTATTGTTGGTGGAAAACCAACTAGAACACCAGGCCAGAGATCTTTTGGTAATTTCGATAGAAAAAACGGCCAAAATGGTGGCTTTAATAGAAACAATAATGGTGAAGGTGGAAGAAACTTTGGTAATAAGAACAACCAGGGTGGATTCAACCGCAATAATAATGGTCAGGGTGGAAGACCTTTTGGTAACCGTCCATTTACTCCTCGTCCTAATCAGGGCGGCGCAGGAGAGAGTGTAGATCTCAACCAGAAGGGCAACCAGAGAAAAGCTCCAACCAACTCCAAGAAGAAGAGTGAAGATTACAGAAACAGAAGAGATCAGGAGATCGATTTCCAGTATCAGCTCAAGAAGAAGGAAGAAAGCAAGCTTGCTGCAGTTCCTAAGTCAATTGATATCATGGAAAACATCACTGTTGCTGAGCTTGCAAAGAAGATGAATCTCAAGCCAGCAGATATCATCTCCAAACTCTTCAAGATGGGTACAATGGTCACTATCAATCAGCAGATTGACCATGAAACAGCTGAAATCATCTGTTCAGAGTACAACTGTGAAGTTCACCTCGTTTCTCTCTACGATGAAACCATCATCGAGGAAGAGGTCGATAACGAAGAGGATCTTGTCCCAAGATCTCCTATCGTTACCATCATGGGTCATGTCGACCATGGTAAGACCAAACTTCTTGATGCAATCCGTTCAACTAACGTTGTAGCAGGAGAATTTGGTGGAATCACACAGCACATCGGTGCTTACAAGGTCAAGGTACCAGGAAAGGTCGATGTCGTATTCCTCGATACTCCGGGCCATGCAGCATTCTCAATGATGAGAGCTCGTGGTGCTCAAGTTACAGATATTGTAGTACTTGTAGTTGCAGCTAATGATGGTGTTATGCCTCAGACAAGAGAAGCTATTGACCATGCTATGGCAGCAAAGGTACCTATCATTGTTGCTATCAACAAGGTCGATCTTCCTGAAGCAAATCCTGATAGAGTCATGCAGCAGCTTTCTGAGATAGGTCTCGTTCCAGAAGAATGGGGTGGCCAGACTCTCTACTGCAAGATTTCTGCTCTCAAGAAGGAAGGTATCGATGACCTTCTTGAAACAATTCTTCTTCAGGCTGAAATGCTTGAGCTCAAGGCTAATCCTAACTGTAGAGCAGTTGGTAAGGTTCTTGAATCTAGAATTGATCAGGGTAGAGGTACTGTAGCAACTGTTATGGTACAGAAGGGTACTCTCAGACAGGGAGACTACTATGTCGCTGGTATCTACCCAGGTAGAGTTAGAGCGATGTTCGACGACAAGGGCAAGAAGATCAAGGAAGCTGGTCCTTCAACTCCTGTTGAAATCATCGGCCTCTCTGATGTTCCATCAGCTGGTGACCCGTTCCAGGTTACAGAGGATGAAAAGACTGCAAGAACTATCGGTGCAAAGAGACAGGAACTTGAAAAGCTTGGAGCTGGTGCTGGTGGTAACAAGGTTACACTTGAGAACCTCTCCGAGAAGATCAAGGAAGGCTCTATTCAGGACTTCAATGTCATCATCAAGGGTGATGTACAAGGTTCTGTTGAAGCACTCCAGAGCACACTTGAAAAGCTATCTACCCCTGAAATCCGCTTGAAGGCAATCAGAGCAGCTGCTGGTGCAATCATTGAATCTGATATCACACTTGCTTCTGCTTCAAATGCACTTGTCATTGGCTTCAATGTAAGACCAACACCAAGGGCACAGGTTCTTGCTGAGCAGGAGAAGGTAGAAATCAAGAAGTACAATGTCATCTATGATGTTGTAGACGACGTAAAGGCTGCTATGGAAGGTATGCTTTCACCAGATATCAAGGAAGTCGATATCGGAAAGGGCGAAGTCAGAGATACATTCCGTGTACCAAAGGTCGGCGTAGTTGCTGGTGTATACATCACAGAGGGCAAGGTCACAAGAAACTGCTTTGTTCGTGTTATCCGTGACTCCATCCAGATCAACCAGGAGAACATCAAGATGTCCTCTCTCAAGAGATTCAAGGATGATGCTAAGGAAGTCACTGTTGGCTACGAATGTGGTGTAGGACTTGAAAACTTCCAGGATATCCAGGTTGGTGACCAGCTTGAATTTGTCCTCAAGCAGGAAGTCGCAAGAAAGTTGGATTTTGAATTATGAGTGAATATTCAGGTGCAAGGCTAGAAAGTCGTATTTTAGAGGCTGTCAGTACGATGATTGTGAAGAAGATGATCAAGAATCCCAATCTATCTACATTCACAAGCATCACCGAAGTACATCTTGCTTCTGATAACACCTCTGCAACATTGCTCGTTTCAACAGCAATGGAAAAGGATCTGGATAAAAGTGTAGAAGCACTCAACAGTGCAGCTCCTTTCATCCAGAGCCATATTGCAAAGGTATTGAGAACAAGAAATACTCCTCGCCTCTATTTCAAAGCAGATAGAAGCTATCAGGAAGGAGAGAAGATCAACGCCCTGATAGATAAGGCAATGGGAAGGAATGAGTAAATTCTCAATACTTCTTTTGGACAAGAAGGAGGGTGAAACCTCCTTCAGAAGCCTTGGTGCAGTCAAGAGAGAGTTCAGAGGTTCAAAAGTAGGCCATGCTGGCACACTAGATAAGTTTGCTACTGGCCTTATGCTTGTTCTTACAGGAGAAGCAACTAAATTGAACCCTCTTTTTTCTGGAATGGACAAGAGCTACAGAGCCAGTATTCGCTTTGGCAGTGAAACTGACACCCTTGATCCAGAAGGGGAAGTCATTGCAGAGGCCAACATTCCATCATTAGAAACAGTTGAAAATGTTGTAAGGTCCTTTGTAGGCACACAATCCCAGCTTCCTCCAATCTATTCAGCAATTCATGTTGATGGGAAAAGAGCTTATCAGAGTGCCAGAAGTGGTCAGAGTGTTGATATGCCTTCAAGGACTATCACAGTCTATTCTGCTGAGCTAATCAGCTACAGCGATGGATTGGCTGTTGTTGATTTTCATGTAAGCAAAGGGACTTATATAAGATCACTTGCTCGTGATATCGGACTAAAAGCCAACTCCAGAGCTCACCTTGAAAACCTAGACAGGTTTACTTTAGGACCATTCTCAAAAGCTGATATAGGAAAGTCAACCGAAGAATTACTAGAAAAGCTTGCTCTTGGAAGAATGGATTTTTCCAAAGATTATAGAAAGACATTAATTAATGGATATCTCGATAAAAAGGGAATTAAATCTCTATCAGATGGTAGTAGCAACTACTATATGATATATATCGATGATGAGTTTACTGGAATCATTCAGAAGGAAAATGGAAAGTATTCCATCATAGCGTTAAAGAGCCGTGAATAGTTATAGCTTTCAATCATTATTAGATTCTGGTCTTTTAAAAGATACTAAGATTGTATTGGCAATAGGTGTCTTTGATGGTGTCCATCTTGGTCATAGCCACATATTCTCAACCTTGAATGAAGAAAAGCTGAAGAGTGGGGCCAAGAGCATGGTAATTACTTTCGACCACAATCCTAAAAGTGTAGTAAAAGGTTCTCTAGATACTATGAGACTTAGACGTGAATACGTTGAAAGTTTTAATGTGGATTTCTTTGTAGTTATTGACTTTTCTAAAGATTTCAGTATGATATCAGGCAGTGAGTTCATTCGCTTGCTATGTACTATGAGCCGTATAGAAACAGTCATAGTCGGTGAGGACTTCAAATGCGGAAACCCAAAGACAAGGATAACGGCCATGGATCTTGAGGGTGAGTTCATTAAACAAGGTAGTAATACCAGTGTGAACATCGTCAATCCAATTTTGGATGACGAAGGCATTAGAATCTCCTCCACCAACATACGCAATCTGATCTTACAGGGAAGAATGGAACGTGTTTTTGCTCTTTCCGGCAAAGCCTATGAGCTAGATCTTATGGATGTTAAATCTATAGAAGATAGCAATGGTATTGCTTACATGACCAGTTCCATATTTCAGCTTCTACCTCCTATAGGAAGTTATAGAGCTGAAGCCTTGATGGAGGATGGAAGAATTCTTAAGACTGTTCTCAGAGTCCAAGAGTTTTCAATTCTCCTTGAGAATATAGAAAATGGCCATATCAAAACTTTGAGAATTATTACTAAGGAGTAATAGAAAAATGGTAACAAAGGAACAGAAATCAGAAATTGTTTCAACTTATGGTGGCAACACCTCTAACACAGGCGACAGTGCAGTACAGGTAGCTCTTCTCACTGCTAGAATCAATGACCTTCAGAATCACTTCAAGGCTAATCCAAAGGATCACGCATCTAGAAGAGGTCTTCTCAAGATGGTTGGTCAGAGAAGAAGACTTCTCCGCTACATCGCTAATAGAAACATTAACGAGTACAGAGAACTTATTGCTAAGCTCGGTATTAGAAAGTAATTATATATCGAAAAGCTCAGTCGACTGGCTGAGCTTTTCTGCTATCTCAAAAGAGATATAAAGAACAAAAAAAGAACAGAAAAGGAAATTTTATGGCAAACGTAACAACAGTTTCTGTCAAGGTAGGAGACGGAGAACTCGTCTTCGAGACAGGCAGAATTGCAAAGCAGGCAAACGGTGCTATCTATGCACGTTTCAAGGGCTCAGCAGTTATCGCAACCGTATGTTGTGGTGATGCTCCATCAGAGCCAATCGACTATGTTCCAGTTTCAGTAGAGTACAATGAGAAGTACTATGCAGCTGGTAAAATTCCTGGAGGCTTCCTCAAGAGAGAGGCAAAGCCAAAGGACAAGGAAATTTTGGTCTCAAGACTTATCGATAGACCAATGAGACCTCTTTTTGACAAGGCATTCGGACGCGAGATTCAGATTGTTCCAACAGTAGTTTCCACCGACATGACCAACACCCCAGATATCGTAGCAATCAATGCAGCATCCTGTGCGGTTACTATTTCAGATATCCCATTCTATGGCCCAATTGCAGCAGTTAGAGTTGCACTTATCGATGACAAGTACGTCATCAATCCAACCTTCCAGCAGATTCCACAGGCAAAGCTTGATATCGTTGTAGCTGGTACTCATGACGGAATCACAATGGTTGAAGGTGGTGCAAAGGAAGTATCAGAACAGAATATGCTTGATGCAATTGCAGCAGCTCAGCCTGTCATCACAAGAATCTGTGACGCTCAGATCAAGATGAGAGAACTCTGTGGCAAGGAAAAGCTTCCACTTATGGATATCACTGAAGATCTTTCCTGGCTCGAGCCAGTTAAGGAGTTCGCTCTTCCACTTGAGAAGGAAGCTTCCTTCGTAAAGGGTAAGATGAACCGCTATGCAGCACTTGAAGAAGCTCACAATAAGGTAAAGGAGAAGTTCGCTGACCTTATCGCAGAAGATCCAAAGAGACCTGGTCAGCTTGCTGCTTGCTTTGATGATATGGAATACCACATCCTCAGAGCTTCCATCCTTGATGATGGAGTAAGAACTGATGGCAGAAAGGTTACTGAAATCAGACCTATCTCCTGTGAGGTTGGTGTTCTTCCATGCACTCATGGTTCTGCACTCTTCACAAGAGGTGAAACTCAGTCCCTTGCTGTAACAACACTTGGTACAGCTCAGGATGAGCAGATGTTCGATACAATCGATGGTGAGAAGACCTTCTCCAACTTCATGCTTCACTACAACTTCCCTCCATACTCAGTAGGTGAGTGTGGCAGACTTACAACAGGCAGAAGAGAGATCGGTCATGGACACCTCGCACAGAGAGCTCTTGAAGGTGTAATTCCATCAAAGGACAACTTCCCATACACAATAAGAGTTGTATCTGAGATCATGGAATCCAACGGTTCTTCTTCAATGGCTTCTGTTTGTGGTGGCTGTCTTTCCCTCATGGATGCAGGTGTACCAATCTCCAAGCCAGTTGCTGGTATTGCAATGGGTCTCATCACTGAAGGTGCTGATTACTCCAGATATGTTGTTCTTTCCGATATCCTTGGAGAAGAAGATCATCTTGGTGATATGGACTTCAAGGTAGCAGGTACTAAGGACGGTATCACAGCATTCCAGATGGATATCAAGATTGCTGGTGTAACTCCAGAAATCATGAGCAAGGCTCTCCAGCAGGCTAAGGAAGGCAGAATGCACATTCTTGGAATCATGACCGATACACTTCCAGCTCCAAGAGCTGATGTATCCGAGCTTGCTCCAAAGGTACTTTCTGTTAAGGTTCCTGAAGAGATGATCGGTGCTGTTATCGGTACTGGTGGTAAGACTATCAAGAGTATTGCTCAGCAGTCTGGTGCAGAAATCAACATCGATGATGACGGAACTGTCATGATCTATGGTAGAAACAATGCTAGCGCTCAGGAAGGTAAGAGACTTGTTCTTTCCATCATTGAGAAGCCTGAAGTTGGCAAGATTTATCATGGTACTGTAAAGAGAATCGTTGATTTTGGCGCATTCATCGAAATTCTTCCTGGAAAGGAAGGTCTCTGCCACATCTCTAAGCTTGCAAAGACAAGAGTAAAGCAGGTTTCTGATGTTCTCTCAGTTGGTCAGGAAGTTGATGTAAAGCTTATCGAGATTGACAGAATGGACCGCCTCAATCTCTCATATGTCGACGCACTTGAGGAAGAGAAGAAGAATTGACTGAAGTGAAAATTATTCTGAAGGATGGGGCCAAGGCTCCATCCTATCAGACAGAGGGAAGTGCCGGTGCTGATGTATCGGCATTTCTTGAAGAGGATTTTATTTTAAAAAGTGGTTGCTACAGTGCAATCCCTACAGGAATCTTTATGGCAATTCCTAAGGGTTACGAGGTACAGGTACGTCCTCGCTCCGGACTTGCTTTCAAGAGTGGTATTACTGTGCTCAATGCTCCTGGAACTATCGATAGTGATTACCGTGGAGAAGTTAAAGTTATTTTGATCAACCATTCCGATAAAGATTTTACAATTCATAATGGCGACAGAATCGCACAGCTTGTACTATCTAAAGTAGAGGAGGCAGCCTTTTCCTCTGTTGAATGTCTTGATGAGACACAAAGACAGGGTGGTGGCTTTGGATCAACTGGATTTAAATGATAAATAGATCCTCATATTTCAGATTGAAGTTCTATATAGCAAAGGAGTTCATCACTTCCTTTGCTGTCTCATTTTTATTCTATTTTTTTATTTTTTTTGTTAACCAGATTCTGGTCCTTGTAAGAAAAGTAATGCTCAAGAATGTAGATACAACTACAATGCTAATTCTTGTAATTTCTTCTATCCCTCAATTCCTACAGTATGTAATTCCTTTTGCAACGCTCACAGCAAGTGCAATGATACTAGGTAATCTTGCATCCTCTAATGAACTACTTGCGATGAGAAGCTTGGGTATACCTATAAGAAAGATATTCAGGGTTCTTATAATCACCTCAATTCTATTGAGTTTAGTAACCCTCTACATTGCAGATTATCTTCTACCAACCTCATCAAAGAATTATAAAACCATTCTTGCCAAGGTAATGAGAGAGCTTCCTACCTTTGAGCTTTCAGAGAATGGAGTAAATAGTGTAGGGCCAATAGTTCTATCAAATGGTAGAATCGATCAGGATACAATAGAAGATATAATCTTGATCTCTGATCAGAATGGGAACAAAGAGACACTTTCTGCAAAAGAAGGCAGATTGAGTTTAATCGATACAGATAGATACATATATGAACTTGCATTGAAAGAACCACGCATGTTCATCCATGAAAAGAATATAAACAACTGGATGATTGCTGATAGCGATGATGCAGTTCTTTACATGGACTTTTCAAAACAGATTCCTGCTCTTACAAGTGATTCACCAGGAAACAGAAGCTCACAAGAGCTACTTGCACTGATTGGAGAAAAACGAGAGACAACGAATAGAGATCGTTTAGAATATCACAAGAACAGAGAGAACAAATTAATATCTATTTTAAAGAATCTTTCTCTTATGGATAGTCCAGAGGCAATAGATAAATATGAAAATGAAATTAAGAAGAAGATAGTTGAGCTTGAGCAGCTAGGGCCTCATCAGCCAACTAACTATCATCTTAAATATTACTCTGCAGAGCTCAACAAAAAGTTTGCACTATCTTTTGCCTGCTTTGCATTGACAGTTCTATCTCTTGCCATAGGGTCAATGAGAATGCGACATGGAAAACTGTTGGGTTTTGGCATAGCAATTCTATCTGCTGTTGTCTACTGGTACTTCTTATTTGCCTGTCAGATTGGTGTATTCAGGATGAATTTCAATGCAGGTATTCTCATGTGGGTTCCTGATCTTTTCTGTATTCTTTTAGGTTTGATCATCCTGTTTTTCAGGAGGAGAAATGTATGAAGAAACTTGATAGATATATCATCTTCTCTATATTGAAAACAGGAATAGCAACTCTTCTACTGTGTACCTTCATGGTCATTGCAATTCAACTATTTCTAGATATGAACAACATCATATCTTCTAATGCAAAAATTCTTGATGTTATCCTGTTGTCAATCTATGGGCTACCTGAATACATGATGATGGTAAGCTCGATATCATTTCTATTTGCTACAACCTATTTTCTCTCACAACTTGTTGCAAATAATGAATTGATCATTTTATATAATTCAGGCCTAAGCTATAGAAGAATTCTTAGGCCTATTGTTCTGCTTGCAATTATTCTATCGCTAATTTTCAGTTTTATGACTGAAAATCTCTTTATATCGATGACCAAGCTCAGGGATATGAAGAGAGATGAATTATTCGGTAGAAGCAGCACACATGATAATAGAAATGTAAATTTCTTGGATACTGATGAAGAATATCTATTGCATGCAAATTCATACAGGGAATCAAATCAGTCTCTGAATAATATAACAATAGTCAACTATGAGGATGGAAACATAACATCCAGACTTGAAGCAAATACTGCAACATTCAATAAAGATACAAAAGTGTGGGATTTCAAAAATGTTACATTATTCAACTTCATTGGCAATACAGTTGAAATAGAACAGTATCAAGACTATTCAAAACCACGCTATCATCTAGAGCCAAGGCTATTCAAGAATCTTTCAGGCAGTATCAAATCCATGCCTTTACAGGATGCAAAAGCATATCTAAATAGGATGGAAAAGCTTGATATAAATGCATACAGAGAGAATGTAGTAGACCTTATCGATCGCCTTTTTTCTCCATACTCTATATTGATATTGATGCTTATTTCGTGTTCAATGAGCTACAGATTCAAGAAGAATGTATTTCTCTTCTCGATTATCCAATCACTTTGTACAGCGGTTGTATATTATGTAGCTCAGATGGTACTAGCAATTACAACTAAACAAGGTTTTTCACCAGAGTATGTCTACCTTGTTGGCCCAATAATACTAGTAGTTTTCTTTGTTATATTAATTAAGATTATAGGAATAAAGAATGTCTAAAAATATTTATACATGTACCTTACAGGATAAAGAAACTAAAGCTAGACTAGGTTATATCGATCTTCCTCATGGAAGGATTGAAACTCCTGCATTTATGCCAGTTGGCACTAATGCTACTGTAAAAGGTATATACCACGACAAGATCAAGGAGATAGGTTATAGAATCATCCTTGGAAATACATACCATCTTTACCTGAGACCAGGCATGGAAGTAATGGAAAAGTTCGGTGGAATTCATAAGTTCTCCAACTGGAATTACAACGTTCTCACTGACTCAGGTGGCTTCCAGGTATTCTCTCTTTCTGGTCTTAGAAAGATTAAGGATAGTGGTGTAACATTCCAGTCCCATATTGATGGGTCCAAGCATATATTCACACCTGAGAAGGTTGTTGATATCCAGAATATCATCAACTCTGATATCTGTATGGTCCTTGATGTCTGTACACCTCCAGATATTGAGCATAGAGCTGCAAAGGAAGCTTGGAGAGTTACAAAGCTTTGGGCAGAAAGATCCATTGCAGAAAGAAACAGGCTAGGGGAACGCTTTAATGGAAATCTCTTTGGCATTGTCCAGGGAAATTTCTATGAAGATTTGAGAAAGGAGTCTGCAGAAACCCTATCTGAAATGGATTTCCCAGGCATCGCAATTGGAGGACTTTCTGTAGGAGAGAGCAAGGAGAAGTTCATAGACTTTGTTTCTTATACAGCTCAGTATGTAACACCTGAAAAACCTCGCTATGTAATGGGTATCGGTTCACCTGACTACATACTTGCCTGTGTTGAAAATGGTATCGATCTCTTTGATTGTGTACTTGCAACAAGAATGGCTAGAAATGGTGCAGTCTTCACAGATGATGGTGTTCTCACTATGAAGAAAGCTATTCATAAATTTGATGATAGACCACTTCAGGAAGGCTGTACTTGTTCAGCTTGTACAAAGTATTCAAGAGCTTATGTCCATCACCTGATAAAATGTAACGAAATGCTTGGAGGTATGCTCTGCACTGAGCACAATATGACTTATTTCTATACTTTCCTTGAAAGGATCAAGAAGTCTATCAGAGAAGGTAACTTCGCTACATTCAAGAGGGAATACCTTGCAAGATTCTACGGCTAGAAGTGAAAGAAGTTCTATTATCATGATGATCTGCACCTTCCTTTCAAGGTTCTTGGGAATCTTTAAGGCAAGGGCTATTTCAACTGTCTTTGGAGCAGGTGCAGTTACTGATGCAATAAACTTCTCTTATAATCTTCCAAACAATGCAAGAAAGCTCTTTGCTGAAGGTGCATTCACAACAGCCTATCTACCACTATTTGCAAGAAGCAGAGAGGATAAGGAAAGAAGTGAGAAGATTGCTTCAATCCTCATTACATTTCAGCTTACATTCTTTCTTCCATTAATTGTATTGATTGCACTCTTTTCAAAAGAGATAACAATATTTCTCTCTTCATTCAGAAGTGAAGAACAGATTGAGATAGCATCATTTTTATTACCATTTTTCTTTCTATTTCTTATCTTTATATCTCTATCTTCTATCTTTGCATCTCTTTTACAAGCAAGAGAACGCTTTTTGGCAGCTAGTGCATCGCCAATTGCATTCTCTCTTGCCGTAATCTTCTGCGTCTATTTCCTAGGTACTAGAATTGGAGCAGTAGCAATGGCAATAGGTGCAGTATCTGGATCTATTATGCAGATGCTGGTTACCTATATAGCGATAAAGAGAAGGGGACTTGAATTCAAGCTCAATTTCAATTTCAAGGATGAGGATTTCAAAAGAGTTCTTTCAGATTGGGGTCCTGCAACTCTGACTTCATTGATGATGGTAATTTCACAACAGATTACACTCTACATTGCCTCAGGCCTTGAGGTTGGTTCAATTACAGCCTATACAAATTCAATAATCTTCTACCAAACACCATATGGTATCTTTTTTGCATCCATTGCAGGAGTATATTTTCCTAAGTTTGCCAGTATCAAAAATGATGAAGAAAGAAAGAAAGAACTGACTCTTTCCCTCACGTATCTTTTTACTTTTCTATACCCAAGTGCAATTATCTTGATTGCATTTGGACGTGAATGTATAGCTGTGCTATTGCAAAGTGGAGAGTTTACTCTAGAAAACACGTATTTGACCTATAGTGTTCTCTTCTATTTCCTTGTAGCAATGATTCCAGCTTCCTTTGTTGGAATTCTTCAAAGATATATGCAATCGACAGGCAAATACTGGACAACTGTTTTAGTATCACTACTGACAACAGTGATTGAATTCTCATTGATGATATTCTACATAAAGAAAGGAGCAGGGGCAGAAGCTCTTTCAAAAGCTTTTGTTTTTTCATCAATGATTGGATTTTTTATTTATCTGGAACTTATTCATTACAAGGATTATCTAAAACTTATAAAGAGCTTATTGAAGCTTGTAATGATTAACATCCCACTTTTGATCTATTTGGTTCTTTATCTTCATTTCCAGAATTA
>JAILRW010000141.1 GCA_024698005.1 Sphaerochaetaceae bacterium
AGAGAATCTTTCCATCCATTGCACTCTTTGTTCTTTCCATGATTCTAGCTGCTGCCTTGAAGTAATCAAAGGATTCGCCAGCGTGAAGTACATCATACATGATGTATGGAGAAACACCGGCATCAACGAAGCGTGAAACAAGACGGAGAGTTTCTCCTCCGACCTTTTCGTTTATGAAGTGGTAGAAGCCTGAGTCAGTTACAAAACCTGTGTAGAGGTACTCTGCGAGTTCTTTGGAGAGAGGAACATCGAGTGTGACCCTAAGATTCTCAAGAACTAGGGTAGTGGAGACAGACTTTGGAACAATGTACTGAAGATCCTCATCGGTAAAGCTCTCTCCTGAACTGTGATGGTCGAAGACAATCTTGGTAAGATCTTCAAAGGCAGAGAAAATTGAGCCTGGGCGATCCTTTGTGGAACAGTCAACAACGATGATGAGAGGCTTTTTATTGAGGAAATCTGCTGGAACCTCTTTCAGGAAGAGATTTTCATATTTCTGGATCTCTTTCTTGTTGAAAGGTCCTACATTGAAGATTTTGACATCCTTTCCCAGATACTCGAGCATACACTTCATTGCAAGAGTTGAGTTGATGCAATCTCCATCGGGGTTTTCGTGTCCGATAACTCCGACACAAGACGAAGAGAGGATTGTCGAAACAATCCTCTTATTGATTTCAGGATAAATTGATGTCCTTTCACCTGTCACTGCCAATTCTCTCCACTTTGTTTACAAGCTTTGTTTCCGGTCTGGTTCCAAGTCTGACATTCTCTCCTGTGACGATTACTTCGCATACATCCTTGTGAGAAGGAATATCGTAGCTGACATCCAGCATGAGAGATTCGACAATGGATCTGATACCTCTTGCACCTGTCTTCTGGTCAATTGCCTTCTGCGCAATTGCATCGATGCAATCATCAGTGAAGGTGAGCTTTACATTGTCCAGTGCGAGTGAGGTAATATACTGCTTCAAGATTGAATTCTTAGGCTCTGTGATAATTCTCTTCAAGTCATCCTTGGACAGGTTGTTCAAGGATACGTGAATTGGAAGTCTACCAATGAATTCAGGGATGAGACCGAACTTTACAAGATCATCTGGATGGAGCTCATCGAAAAGCTCATCGAAGTTCTTGTCTTCAAAGCTGGTAATATCAGCACCAAATCCCATGGAGTGGCTAGCAATTCTCTTTTCAATGATTTTATCAAGGCCAACAAATGCACCGCCACAGATGAAGAGGATGTTTCTGGTATTTATCTTTAGCATCTCCTGATTAGGATGCTTTCTTCCCCCCTGAGGTGGAACAGATGCATCAGTGCCTTCGATGATCTTCAAGAGTGCCTGCTGTACACCTTCGCCAGATACATCTCTAGTGATGGAGACATTCTCTCCCTTCTTGCTGATCTTATCGATTTCGTCGATGAAGATAATTCCTCTTTCAGCCTCTGCAATATTGTCGTCTGCAGCCTGAATGAGCTTGAGAAGGATGTTCTCAACATCTTCACCAACGTAACCAGCCTCTGTGAGAGTAGTTGCATCAGCAATTGCAAAAGGAACGTTGAGCTTCTTTGCAAGGGTCCTTGCAAGTAAGGTCTTACCTGTACCAGTTGGTCCGATAAGGAGGATGTTGGACTTGTCCAATTCAACTCCTGATTCTGCGATCTTGTCCTGGTACTTTATTCTCTTGTAGTGATTATAAACAGCAACTGACAGGACTTTTTTTGCGTTGTCCTGTCCAATTACATATTCATCGAGATATGCTTTGATTTCTTCAGGTGTAGGGATCTCTTTGAGCTCTTCAACCTCTGAACTGTGGGTAGTGTCACTTTTGAGGATGTCGCGGCAGGTTGCAACACATTCATCACAGATTGCAACCCCAGGTCCATGGATAAGTTTTCTGACTTCGCTTGCGTCCTTTCCACAGAAAGAACAAGTTCTAGATGCTCTTGCCATTTACTTCCTCATTACCTTATCGACGATACCATAGCTTACAGCCTGGTCGGCATCCAGGTAGTAGTCTCTCTGGATGTCCTTAGCAATTTCTTCTTCACTCTTGCCAGTGTGTCTGGCAAGAATCTCGACAGAAATCTTCTTTATCCTCTGAAGTTCTCTAGAAGAGACGAGGATGTCACTTGCCTGACCCTCAGCACCACCAGATGGCTGATGGATCATGACGCGTGCGTAGGGGAGGATCATCCTCTTGTCCTTTGCACCTGCTGCAAGGATCAAGGAGGCCATTGAACATGCCTGCCCCATACAGATAGTTCTCACCTCCGGCTTGATGTACTGCATGGTGTCATATATTGCCAAGCCTGCAGTAACACTTCCGCCGGGTGAGTTGATGTAGAGATTGATATCCTTCTTTGGATCTTCAGATTCCAAGAAGAGTAGCTGGGCCACTACTAGATCTGCCATGTCATCCCTGATTTCTCCATCGAGGAATATGATCCTCTCCTTGAGAAGTCTGGAGAAGATGTCATACTGTCTCTCTCCATTTCCTGACTGCTCAACAACATAAGGAACCAGATTATGCATTTTGATGCGTTCGTTTTCCAATTTATCTATCTCCTGATATTTAATTATTAGTTAGCCTTTGGAGCCTTGTACTCTGCGTAGCTTACAGTGCTGGAAGCCTTGAAGACGTTCTTCTCAAGCAAGAATGGAACAACCTGCTTGTACTGGATGTCGTCTCTGATAGCCTGCTCGAGGTACTTCTTTGTTGCCTCGTCGGTATCTTCCTTGGTGTTTTCAGCGAGCTGCTTCTTTACTTCTTCTTCATCAACAGGGAAGCTCTCGGTCTTCTGGATCTTCTCCATGATGAGCTGGTTCTTGAGGTTCTTTGTAGCTGGCTCCTTCCATTCAGCTGTGATAGCTTCCTTGGTCTGTCCAGACATCTCGAAGTACTTCATGAGCTGCTCTTCTGGAATTCCAGTCTGTCTTACGTAGTTGTACCAAGTGTTCTCGAGTTCGTAGTCGACCATTGATGCAGGAATTGCAACTGTTGTAGCTGCAGAAACCTTCTCAAGAAGTGCATTGAGCTTTTCATTCTTGATGCTCTCTTCAAGCTCGCTTGTAAGCTTGTCACAAATGCCCTTTCTCATATCAGCAACAGTCTTGTACTCCTCCTTGACATCCTGAGCGAACTCGTCGTCAATCTCTGGAAGCTCTCTCTTCTTGACTTCAGTAACCTTTACATCAAGTGTGATTGTCTTTCCAGCGTAGTCTGGATTGGAGTAGTCAGCTGCATAGGTCTTCTCGAACTTCTTCTCTTCTCCCTTCTTCATGCCAACGATCTCGTCATCGAACTCATAGAAGTTGTAGGAGGAACCGATAGTGAAGGTGAAGTCCTTTCTAGCTGTAGATTCAACCTCTGCACTGTCCTTGTCGAGCTCTGCATAGTCACAAGTTACGATATCGCCCTTTTCAATAGCGCCGTCCTTAGCGATGACCATTGCATTCTGCTCCTGGAGCTTCTTTACCTCTGCATCGATATCAGCATCGGAAACCTTAGCATCCTTGAACTCAACTTCGAGGCCTGTGTACTGGCCAACTTCGAACTTTGGAGTTACGTCATAGTGAACAGTGAATGTGATAGCCTCGTCCTTCTTGAATGGAACGAGCTTCTCCTCGTCCTGAAGAACAGGAGTACAGTATGGAAGTGGCTTCTGGTCAGCTTCGAGTGTCTCGATAACTTCCTTGAGCTCTTTTTCCATAGTGTCGAAGGAGGTTTCCTCTCTGATAGCATCACCGTACTTCTTCTCGATTATTGAAGAAGGAGCCTTGCCCTTTCTGAATCCAGGAAGCTGGATCTCCTTTGTGTACTTGCTGAGCTTCTCGTTGTAAGCCTTCTCAAGTGTCTCTGCATCGACAGTGAGTGTCAGTGCCATCTGGGAGTTTTCAAGCTCAGTTAATTTCTTGTCAGCAACCATAATATTGCCCTTCCTTATTATATTTGTCTTTTTTTATCTAGACGTTTTTTAGCGTGCAGACATACTGCAACTCACTGAGTATAACAGTAAGCTGATAGTTTGTCACGTACGTGAAATATATAGATATTTTCAACTTAAGGAAAGCTTTTTGACTATATAAAATAACCTGCAGTGGAAAAACTTCTCCTCTGCAGGTTATTACCTATGTAAATATATAATTTAGATTAGACTATCTCGGATTTCTCTGATCCTCTGAACAAGCTTATCAAGCTGCTCAGTAGTGAGAGCAGGATTGAGAAGGGTGAACTTGAGCATAGTGACGCCATCCTTTACTGTCTGGCCAATTACAGTTCCTTCACTAAGCAGTACTCTTCTTATCTTCTTGTTTACATCGTCACTTGTGTTGGTTGCAAATACGACAGAGCTGATCTCCGGCTCGACAGGGCAGATGAATTCCTTGTCATCCTTGAGCATGTCGTAAAGATACTTTGCATTTTCTACAGAGTGGTCGATTATCTTGCCAAAACCATCGCGTCCACGAGTTGCAAAGCTGATGTAGACCTTGAGAGCATCTGCTCTTCTTGTTGTCTGCATAGATTTGCCAACGAGGTTGATGTATCCATCCTCTTCATCTTCCTCTCTATTGAGATAGTCTGCGTGGAGCTCGAAGCATTCGAGTGCCTTCTTGTCCTTTACAAGAACACATGAGCAGCTGATTGGAAGGAGGAACATCTTGTGAAAGTCTATTGTGATGGAGTCACACAGAGAGACATCTCCCAACCTATATCTATATTTATCACTCATCAAAAGGCCAGAGCCATAGGCAGCATCAGCATGTAGGTGCATGTGATACTTATCGCACAGCTTTCTCATTTCACTGATATCATCAATTGAACCGAAGTCAGTGGTTCCAAGAGTTGCAACTGCACAGAATGGAATAAAGCCATTCTTTACATCCTCTTCAAGCATCTTCTCGAATGCAGGGATGTCTACTTTTTCTCTGCTGTCAACTGGGAGCTTGCCAACTGCTTCGTATCCAAGGCCCAAGATATGGCAAGCCTTGTCCATTGAGAAGTGAGAGATAGAGGAGGTGTAGAGCTTCAGCTTCCTGTAGCATTCAGGAAGACCGTATTTCTTTACATCGTAGCCAAGCTCTCTTTTGCAGAAGCTATCGCGTGCTGCAATGATCGCACTTATGTTGGACTGTGATCCTCCACTTGTGAAGTTTCCATCACCATCCTCGAATCCAACGAGCTTGGTCAGGCGATTGACTACAGCCACTTCCATCTCTGTTGGAAGTGGTGCCTGGTCCCAGCTGTCCATAGAGTCATTGAAGACAGAGATTATAAGCTCTGCTGCAATAGATTCCAAAAGAGCAGGGGAGTGAAGATGTGGCATATAATCTGTAGACCAGGTCTTCAGCATATGTGGAAGAAATTCTTCTACTGTTTTTAGTGTGTTATCAAAACCCTCTCC
>JAILRW010000023.1 GCA_024698005.1 Sphaerochaetaceae bacterium
TTCAGAACTATGGCAGAGACTTCTGGTTCAGTATCGTCGTCATGAAATTGTCTTCAATTGGGTCAAGGGGCACGCTGACAATGAGTTCAACAACCGCTGTGATGAGCTGGCTGTTGCCCAGTGGAAGAAGATAAAGAATCAAATAGAGGATATTTGAGCTGGATCTAGAACCTCTGGTTCTTCCTCTATTACAGTTTCTTCTTTAGGTAATTGTATCTCTTCCTGTGGCTTTATCGTTACATAGAATTCATCAATAGTTGAAAGCAAGGAAATTGCTTTCTTGTTGGTGAAATCTCTCCTGATGATATCGATCAATATTTCTTTTGCTTGATAATTATCACCCTTTTCAAGGTAGTACTCTGCCTTCAGAAGAAGAATATCTATATTTCCGCCATCAAAGGATAGGATGTAATCGAGTAAAGGAAGGATATCTATATCTGTCTGTTTCTGGATATATAGTTTTAGATAAAGAAAACGAAGTGATTTATCATCAGATGCCAACTGTTCTTCTATTACCATCAGTGCTTTTTCATAGCTATTTTCTGCTGTGAGTGCATAGGCATAATCGTAGGAAAGTTTTATTGAACTTTTATTATTGATATATGCACTTTCAAGCGCTGCAAGGGTCTCTTCCTTTGAAGAGAGGACAGGTATTTTCACTTCCTCTTCACCTGCAGAAGTCTTACAGGAAATAAACAGTAGAACAACAATGATTAAAAGTATTAGATAATGTTTCATTCATTTGAATCTTAAGATTAATACCAAGGCTTTGCAACTTAGCTTTTATTAGGTTATATTTAGAATACTTCATTAAAAAGAGGTATTTAAAATGAATCTAGTTTTCTTAGGCCCTCCAGGAGCTGGAAAGGGCACAATTGCTGCAAAGGCAAAGGATGTATACAAGGTACCACACATTTCAACTGGTGATCTTTTCAGAGCTAATATCAAGAATGAAACAGAACTTGGAAAGAAGGTAAAGGCTATCCTTGCTGCTGGAGATCTCGTACCAGACTCAGTTACTATCGAAATGGTAAGAGAAAGACTCAAGGAAGCAGATGCAAAGAATGGCTTCATCCTTGATGGCTTTCCTCGTACTATCGCTCAGGCTGATGCTCTCAGTGAGATGACTGGTCTTGATGCTGTAGTAAACTTTGTTCTTGCAAAGGAAGAGATTATCAAGCGCCTCTCAGGTAGAAGAGTCTGCAAGAGTACTGGCAGAACCTACCACGTCCTCTTCAACCCACCTAAGGTCGAGGGAATTGACGATGAAACTGGTGAACCACTTATCCAGAGAGATGATGATAAGGAAGATGCAATCAGAAACCGTCTTGAGGTATATGAAGCATCTACCGCTCCACTCATCGAGTACTACAGAGCAAAGGGGTTGCTTGTTGATGTAGATGCATCAAAGAGCCCTGATGAAGTTCTTTCTCTTATGGTCAAGGCACTTGAAAAGTAAGAAAAGAGATAAATAAACAATTTAAAGTCCACAGGAGAGATCTTGTGGACTTTTGAATTTGTCTCATATATATTCTATTTTATTTTTCATGATTGAAACATTATTCTTTTAGTGATAGTACTCTTTTGCCAAGGAGAGCACAGCATCTTATGGCATATTTTTATCCTGAAGTATCAAGAACTTTTTCAGAGTACCTTCTTGTTCCTGGTTACTCTTCAAGTAGTTGCATTCCCAATAATGTCTCTTTGAAAACTCCACTAGTCAAGTACAGAAAAGGAGTTGAAGAGTGTCCAATCTGCATAAACATTCCAATGGTTTCTGCAATTATGCAGTCAGTTTCTGGTGTCAAGCTTGCAACTGCTTTGGCAAAGGAGGGTGGAATTTCCTTCATCTATGGGAGTCAGAGTATTGAAAGCGAAGCCGAGATGGTAAGAAGTGTCAAAAGGAGTAAGGCCGGTTTTGTAGTCTCAGACTCGAATCTTGATCCTGATTCCACACTATTTGATGTTCTTGAACTGACAAAGAGAACTGGACACTCAACAATTGCAGTAACTGACAATGGTAAGTCAGATGGGAAATTGCTTGGTGTTATCACCTCAAGAGATTACCGACTTTCCAGAATGACTGGAGAAGAGAAGGTCACATCCTTCATGACTCCATTCGAAAAGCTGGTCTATGGCAAGGATGGTATGAGCCTATCCGAATGCAACGACCTTATCTGGGATCACAAGCTAAATCAGCTACCAATTATCGATGATGATAACAATCTAGTCAGCTTTGTCTTCAGAAAGGACTATGACAGCCATAAGAAGAACCCTCTTGAAGTACTGGATAGCCATAAGCGCTACCTCGTAGGTGCTGGTATCAATACAAGAGACTACAAGGAGAGAGTTCCTGCCCTTGTTGCAGCTGGAGTAGATGTACTTTGCATCGACTCCTCTGAAGGGTTTACTGAGTATCAGAAACAGACTTTAGAGTTCATAAGAAAAGAGTATGGAGATAGCATAAAGGTCGGAGCTGGCAATGTTGTCGACAGGGAAGGTTTTGAATTCCTAGCATCCTGTGGCGCAGATTTTGTCAAGGTCGGTATCGGCGGTGGATCCATCTGCATTACAAGGGAGACCAAGGGAATAGGAAGGGGACAGGCGAGTGCTCTTATAGATGTAGTAGGTGCTCGTGATGATTATTTCAAGAGAACTGGTATCTATATTCCTGTCTGCTCTGACGGTGGTATCGTCTACGACTATCATATGACGCTTGCACTAGCTATGGGTGCAGATTTCATAATGCTGGGAAGATACTTCGCAAGATTCGATGAATCTCCATCCAATAGGGTAACTATCAATGGAACCTATATGAAGGAGTACTGGGGCGAAGGTAGCGCCAGAGCAAGGAACTGGCAGCGCTATGATCTCGGAGGAGACAAGAAGTTGTCATTTGTAGAGGGTGTAGATTCATATGTGCCATACGCTGGTCCTTTGAAGGACAATGTGCAGCTCACATGTGCAAAGATACGATCTACAATGGCAAATTGTGGTGCACTTGAGCTGGATGAATTCAAGGCAAAGGCCAAGCTGACACTTGTTTCAAGCGTTTCCATAGTTGAGGGTGGTGCACACGATGTACTACTCAAGGACAAGCAAGGAATTGAGGTCAAGTAAGAAAACTTCTTTGATATATTGACACGTTCTTTAACTTATTCTAAAGTAGAGAACGTTGCGGAGGATTAGCTCAGCGGGAGAGCGCCTGCCTTACAAGCAGGATGTCATAAGTTCAATCCTTATATCCTCCAAAAAGGTCAAGTTTACATACTTGACCTTTTTCTTTTACTGACAGATATTTTTCACTGATATGTGGAATATAAATACAATTATCATTTGTTTCTTTATCTATTGTGTCCTCGGATGGTGTTGTGAGGAAGTCTATTGCTACCTTCTCTCAAAGAAATGGGTAAATAGAGGATTCCTCTATGGACCATACCTTCCTATTTATGGATCAGGAGCAATGGCCGTAGTCCTTCTTCTAGAGAATTTCTTATACTCTCCAGCCCTTATTTTCCTACTTGGAATGACTGTCTGTTCTTTGATCGAATATGTGGCACATTGGGGCATGGAAAAGATTTTCAATATCAAGCTCTGGGACTACTCGACCTATCATTTCAATTTGAATGGAAGAATCTGTTTAAGAAACTCAACTCTATTTGGTATATGTTCACTCTTGGTCATGTACGTGATCAACGTGCCACTCTTAGGCTTCGTTTTCCGTCTAAATGATTATGCAGCATATTCTCTTTCAGTTGCCATTGTGGTTCTTCTATCTGTCGATACAGTTTTCTCTGTTATCAAGCTCAACGCCTTCAAGAAGGCTATGCTTGAACTTGATAAGCTCTCTAAAGAACTCAATGAAAGGTCAATTGAGTATTTTTCTAAATCTTTTGAAGAGTTCTCAAAGAATAGAGCTGATTTTGAAGAGCGCCTACGTTTTGAAATTGAAATGAAGAAGAGTGCTCATGATGTAGAAAGAGAAAAAGCTATCAGAGAGATCAGTGAAAGAATGGATCTTGTGCTTGGCAAGATGAGATTCATCCTTCGTGATAACCCATCTCTTACAAACAGGGAGAAGGGCAAGTCCGATCTCATCCTAAATGCTAGAGAGCAGATCCAAACCAGAAGGAAAGAGATCAAATCAAAAATAACAAAAGCTAAAATGGAAAGAAAGAATGGTACGGCTTGATGAAGTTAGAAGGGAACTTGAAGAAGTCTGCAAGAAAGCCGGAAGAGAAAATGAAGTCAGCTTGATGGCAGTTTCAAAGCTCCATACATATGAAGATATTCTTGAGTGCTATAGCAAGGGGCAGAGACTCTTTGGAGAGAATCATGTTCAGGAAATCCAGACAAAATTTCCATCTAAAGAGTCTAGACCTGAAGGAATGTACCTCTGCCTCATTGGTCATCTTCAGAGCAATAAAGTAAAAAAGGTCCTTCCTCTTGTGGACAGGATTGACAGTGTTGACTCCCTAAAACTCTTGCTTCTTATCGAAAAAGAACTTGAAAAGATGGGAGAGAAGAGAAGTATTCTCTTTGAATTGAATAGCTCAGATGAAGAACAGAAGTCTGGCTTCAAGAGTGAAGCAGAGCTTTTTGAGGCAGTAGATCAACTTGCAAATTGTCCTCACGTCACACTTGAGGGTATAATGACTGTAGGTCCACTTGGCTCTGATGTTGAAAAGAATAGGAAAGCTTTCATCTATACAAGAGAAGTATTCAGGAAGGTTCAGAAAGTTGTTCCTACTGCAACTATTCTTAGCATGGGAATGAGTGGTGATTACGTAGAGGCGATCGAAGAGGGCAGTACACTGGTAAGGATCGGCACAGCTATCTTCGGTGAAAGGAATTATAATGTATAAGAAATTAATAGCATTATTGCTATCAATCTTATTTTTAACTACACCTCTTTTTGCAGAAGCAAAGCTTTCTTATGAGCCATACGGAGAAGAAGAATTTCCTATCTGGACAATGGAGCTCAGAAGAGCTGAATGTATCTTCTTCGGCTCAATGGTAATTACCTATCCAATTGCTTCTCTTGTTTATGGTCTGCTTGCAGACAATGGAATAATTTCATCCCCTGCAGAAGGTGTTAATAGAGTTCTTCAGAATGCTGCTATCGCATCTGCTCTCTCTTTCACTATCACAACTGCAGACTATGTAATTGGAAAAAAACAGTCGAATGATAAGAAGTAAGTCCGTTACCTTCATATCTGATTTTTCTGGTCGTGTTGACAAGAGCAACGAACTTGCCCGTCCTATCTTTTCAAGAGAAGACACTATAATTACCATCAACGGAAAAATTGCAAAAAAAAGCTCAAAAGTGAAGGTTGGTGACTTAGTCAAAGTCGATTATACAGAAGAATTCTTTGAGAAACTTACACCTCAGAATATACCTCTAGCAGTGCTTTATGAGGATGATGACATGCTTGTTATCAATAAGAGTGCTGGCATGGTAGTACATCCGGGTGCAGGAAACTATGAAAACACTCTTGTAAATGCATTGCTATATCGCTATGGAGAAGATTTTCAGACTCTGGAAGATGAAGAAGAGAATCTGCTGAGACCCGGAATTGTCCACCGTCTGGACAAGGACACTTCTGGGGTTCTTGTCGTAGCTAAGACAGCACAGTCACATAGTAATCTCTCTTCACAATTTGCTCTGCACTCCAATGAGAAGATCTACATTGCTATCTGTAAGGGCGTATTTGTAAAGAAGAGAGGCAAGATAGATAACTATCTAAAACGCAGTGACGTAAATAGAAAACAGTATGCTGTTTCCAAAAAGGAAGGGGATGGAAAGAGAGCCATCACCAATTATCAGGTACTGAGACAATTTGAGAACACAGCGCTAGTTAGACTTCGCATTGAAACTGGCAGGACCCACCAGATAAGAGTGCACATGGCATCTCTTGGCCATCCAGTGTTGGGTGATGAGCTGTACGGTAGAAAGGATAAGGATTACGAAGGCCTCATGTGCCTTCATTCATTTTCCTTGAAACTCGATCATCCTGTAAATGGCAAACGTCTCTGCTTCAGAGCACCTATGCCAGAAAGGATAAAAAAATATATTGAAAGCAAGCTGAGAAATCAGTAGAGAACTACTTCCGATTTCAAAAGGTCGTAATTGGAAATTCTCTCTGTCCTTAGTTTTGTTACAGATCCACTGCCTGGATATATAAGACAGTTGTCATCCAGATTCTTGAAAATTCGTTTTATATTATCTATCAGTAGATTTCTCTCAAATTTGTTTGTTGTCTCTCCAATTTTCCCAGCATATAGCACATCTCCAGTGAAAATCGCATTGCCAATTCTGTAAATTATGCAATTCTCATAATCGCCATTGAAGTAGTATGGCTCTATTTCCAGGCCTCCAATTGTTAGCTTGGTCGCTTTCAGAGATTTAAAACCTGCAACAATATTTTTAGCGGAATAGATATCAAAAGTGTAGATCTTATCAAGTATCGGAAGACCAAGGACATGTGTAGAGTAGGGGTTTGTTATAAGGCAAGCCTTCAAGTTGAGCTTTTCTGTTTCAATTATGTCTATGAGTTCATGATCGATTTCTGCAGGATCGATCATTATTGCATTCTTGTCATCATCACAGACAAGGTAGCTGTTTACAGGGCCTTCTGCATTGAAGTGTGGATAGATTCTCATGAATTCTTATCCTCCTCGTTCATGAAGATTGCCTCTTCAGGATTTGAATACTTGAAGGAAACATCCTTGAGCAGACTTGCTGTGTAGTCTACACGCTTCAGATTGGAATCCTCAAAACTTGTGCTGACCAATTTTGACATAGAGAAGTTGGAGTAGTAGAGGTCACACTGATTGAATGAGGAACGTTTAGTACTTATTCCCATGAAGTTCGAATGGATTATATTTGAATCAAGGAACTTCGTATCTGTCATTGTAGAGCCTGAAAAAACAGAATACCTGATATTGTCATTATTGAAAGTACAGTCGATGAATATACAGAAGTCGAAATAGCAATTCAGTATAGTTGTGCTTTCAAATTCGCAATTCTCAAACACAGTAAAAGCGAAATTGGATGCTTTGATATCTTTGCTCTTTACTTTGAGTCCTTTGAATGCTCCTCCTACAATTGTTTCATCTCTGACGATGGGATTGTTAGTAAGCTTATATACAAGAGAAGAGAGGATTATCTTCTTTTCTTCCTCACTAGCATGGTGGAAACATACATCGAATGGTTTTGAAACATAGGTTGTACAAGATGGATGTGAACATTTCTTGAAAGAGAACATACACTAAGAATGATTTCATTTAATGTTGGTTGTCAATTATCTACTTAAAAAGTTAAACTCAGTGCTATGAAGGGGCAGATAAGACGATCAATAAATAATTTCTATACCGTTTTCTCTCTTGATGATGGGAAAACCTACAATTGCCGTCTCAAGGGTAAGAAGCTTGATATAGAAATCTATGAATACAATCCTATTGCAGTAGGCGATGAGGTGGAGTTTACTCCACACAGCGAGATGGAAGGTCTTATCACCAAGCGTCTTGAAAGAAGAAGCTCATTCACAAGATGGAATGTAAAGCTAGAGAAGAACCAGACCATCGCTGCAAATATGGACCAGGTCCTTATCGTTACATCAGCTGGAATTCCCCCATTTAGACCAAGATTCCTTGATAGAGCTATCGCCTGTGCCAAGGGTTGCAAGATTATCCTTTGCATGAACAAGTGTGACAATCTGTTGGATGGATATGAATTTGAACGCTGGGCACTGTATCACAAGCTTGGATATAAGATAATTGCTGTATCTGCATTGACAGGCGAGAATATTGAGGATCTGAAAGCGCTCTTGAGAGGAAAGACGACTGCCTTGGTCGGCCAGTCCGGGGTTGGAAAATCTACACTCGTCAATCTGCTTGTCACTCCAGAGGTAATGCAGACCACAGGGGAAGTAAATGAAAAATACTCCAGAGGAAACCACACTACAAATCACTCCCTCTACCTTGAAAATGATGATATTCGCTTGATTGACACTCCCGGTGTAAGAGAGATCCTTGTCCCAATGGAGGAGCCGGAAGAGCTATTGCCAGCTTTTCCTGAGTTCTCACCATATACCTGCCACTTTTCAGGCTGTCTGCATATCGACGAGCCTGGCTGTGCCGTCAAGGAGGCAGTTGAAAATGAAGAGATCGATTTTGACAGGTATGAAAGCTATCTGAGGATGCAGCAGAGTCTCAGTGAGAGAAGTCCAAAATGGGCAAGAACACACTTTAGGAAGAATAAGCAATGAGAAAGAGAACCCTTGAGGATCTTGAGTTTAACGAAATAATTGAAATGATTAGGTCAAAATCACTCTCAGAAGAGGGTAAGGCCTTGATCAATGAAAATGCTATTACTTCTGATAGATCTTTAATCAATGAAAGAGCTAGAAGAATTGAAGAGATAGAAACCCTTAGCGAGCTTTCAGAAGAGCCTCTCAGAAGCTTTGTATCCTTGAAGAATTTGCTTGAGTATGCTGACCATACCCATGCCGCATTCGATGGTGTTGATATATTCCTTGCAGGAGATTTCCTGGTTTCAATGAGAGCTCTTGCTCATTTTCTGAGGGATGAATCCCTGCTAGACAGTGAGCTTGAGGAGCTACAGAAGGACATTGATATTGCAATTAGCCAGGATGGTGCTGTCAAAGAGTCCCATCCACTGCTTGTTCCTCTTTATAAGAGAGTAGAGGAAGCAAGAAATGTCAGAGCCCAGTATAGCCAGAGTTTCTTGAGTGAGCACAGCACAATTGTCCAGAATCAGAATGCACTTTATAGAAATGAAAGAATTGTTCTTCCTATAAAGAGAGAATCAAAGGGCCTTGTTCCTGGATATATTCAGGGCTCCAGCCAAAGTGGTGGAACGCTATTTGTCGAAACCTTCGAGCTTGTCGAGATGAATAACAATGTCGTTCTTGCTGAAGAAGAGATCATGCACATGAAGCATAAGATTCTCAATGATCTTTCGGTGAGAATAAGAGAAAAGCTCTGGTATTTCAGAAAGAATATAAAGTTTGTTGCAGATTTTGACTTTCATTACTCACTGTATCGATTCATTAAAAAGACAAAATCTAGAAGGGTGAACATCGACAACAGGATCAAACTGGTAAATGCTCGCCATCCTCTTCTGTTCGAGAAGGCAGTTCCTATTTCTCTTGAGCTTGATAATAATTGTCGAGGAGTTGTCCTATCCGGTGCAAACGCAGGTGGTAAGACAGTAACAATGAAGACTGTTGCTCTCTTTTCACTTCTGAACCAGTTGTCAGGATATGCTCCTGTTGATGAAGGTAGTACACTCCCTTTATTTGATAACGTTTACACCGATATCGGTGATGGGCAGTCAATTCTTGAAAACTTCTCTACCTTTTCAGGTCACATGGCAAATGTATCAAGGATATTATCAGAGTGCACTGAAAAAAGCCTTGTCCTGCTTGATGAAATTGGTTCTGGAACAGACCCTAGTGAAGGTGCTGCTCTTACAATTGGTATTCTTGAATACCTTAAGAAGAAGAGGACAACTGTCTTTGTTACAAGCCATTATAGCCAAGTAAAAATGTACGCATATAACGATGAGGAGATGCTCAATGCAGGTATGGAATTTGATGTTGAGTCCTCACGTCCTACTTATAGAATAATACCAGGCCTCCCTGCTGATAGCCATGCTCTAGCAATTGCAAAGCGAATGGGACTACCAAAAGAGGTTTTATCAATAGCAAGAGAGAACTTGGGAGAGGGTGCAACTGTAAGTCAGCTCATAAATGAACTTACCAGCCGAAACAGAGCGCTTGATAGAAAGATTGGTGAGGTTGAACTTGAAAAGAGAAGATACCTGAAAAGCCAAAGTGACAACGAGAAGACCAAGAGTGAACTTGAAAAACTTCGACATGAGATCAAGAGTGGTTCTGCAGATGAGCTCAGAGCTTTCATGAAGGAAACTCGTAGAGAGCTTGAAAAGCTTGTAATGGATGTAACTACTGGCAAGATCAACCGAGAAAAGACGATGAAGGTAAAGTCCTTTATCAAGACAATCGAAGCAAAGAGCAAGAGTGCTGATGAAGAAGTAGAAAAAGAGGATGAGAAGCTCTCAAAGAGGGTTGAATACGACTTCTCAGAAGGCATGGAAGTCTACTGTGGTGCCTTCAAGAGAAGGGGAATCCTTTTGAAAAACTTAGGAAAGGGCAAGTGGCAGGTCTCTTTGGATTCATTGAGAATGACACTTAGTGAGAAGGATCTGGAGCCAGCCAAGAGCGATAGCAAGCCTTTTGTTGCTGCATATAAGACACAGGCTCCAAAGCCAAAACTTGTGCTGGATTTGAGAGGCTACACCTTGAAAGAAGCATTGGAAGCTGTCCAGAACCAGATTGAAGGTTGCCTTGTACATTCACTCTTTTCTTTCAGCATCATCCATGGAATTGGCAATGGAGTTTTAAATCATGGAATTCACGATTACCTGAAAAAGGATCCAAATGTCGAGGAGTATTACTTTGCAACACCTCAGGATGGTGGAACAGGCAAGACTTACGTAAAACTCAAGTGAGTTGAGCAAGAAGCACAGAGATAAATACTACAGCACAGCCAAAGATCTCTCTTCCTGTGAGAGTATCTGAAAGGATTATGAAGCCTGCAATTGCAGCAAATACAGATTCAAGGCTCAAGATAAGAGTTGCAATATTTGGTTTTACATACTTTTGGGCAACGACCTGAAGTGTGTATGCAATACCACAGGAGAAGATACCAGTGTAGAGGATAGGGAAGGCGCAGGCCTTAAGGCTTGAAAGCTGTATATTCTCCATTGGTATTGCAATGACAAGAGAGAGAATTGCGACAGTCAAGAATTGCATTGCAGATAGTTCAAGACCATCCAGATCTTTTATGTAGTGATCTATCAGCATTATCTGTAGAGCAAACAGGAATGCACAAGCAATGAGATACAGATCCCAGCTATCAATTGTGAAGCTTGATGTTATTGAAAGAAAGTACATTCCAACACAGGAAAGGACAGCATAGAAAAATATCTTCTTTGATACCTTCCTTCCCATAGCCAGCATCATCAAAGGTGTGAATATATTGTAAAGGCTTGTTATGAATCCAGCCTTTCCCGCGCCAGCGCCAATCATTGCATACTGCTGGAAACTGCTTGCTGAAAAAAGTGCAAGGCCACAGAGAAATCCACCCTTTAATAGATTCTTGTTTTCTGCTTTGCAAACTGTTCTATTTTTTCTGGATCTAGCTATGAATGGAAGCAGTACTATTGCACCGATCAGAAACCTGATTCCATTGAAGGTAAAGGTGCCAACAAGAGCTGTAGAAACATCCTGAGCTACGAAGGCAGTACCCCATATCAAAGCTGTTAAAAGTAATAGTAGTGAAGCAGAAAGTTGACTCATGCGAGACAATGTAAATTTTTTGACTTTTATTGGCAACAGATGATGATAGAATATTTATATGGAAGAAGTGATTTTTCTTAACGAATGGAAAGAAATTTATCTCGATAGTGGAAGCAAAGAGGATTTCTATGCTTTTATGTTTCAGCTTTCACAAGAATGCCTCATTGTTCCTTTTGTTGGAACATTCGAAGAGAACAATGAATTCATGCGTTCTCTAGAAAGAGGAAAGGCTGACATTGAGAAATTTAAAAAATCCTTTGTGGAGCAGGATGGATACAT
>JAILRW010000098.1 GCA_024698005.1 Sphaerochaetaceae bacterium
GACAATCCAGATCCCTTATGGTAGTGTCTATTCTGCTCTTCAGGTTGGAAAGGTCGATGGTGCAGAGAACAATATGCCTAGTTATCTTTATACTGGTCACTATGAATCTGCCCCTTATGTCTTTATGGATGAACATTTCCGTCTGCCAGAGATGGTAGTCATGAGTGGAAAGGCTAAGGAAGAAATTGCAGCTCTTGGTCCTGAATTTTTAGAAATTGTTAAATCTTGTGCAAGAGAAAGTGGAACGTATGAAAGAAGTCTTTGGAAAAAAGAAGAGTACAGTGCACTAAATGATTTAAAGAAAAAAGGTGTTGCAATAACAGTTCCTGATAAGGTAGAGAAAGAAAGATTCAAAGAGGCTATGTCTGTTATTTACAACGACTTATCAGAAGAGAATGCAAGTATTGTTGATAAGATAAAGAACGAATAGTTTTCATTTTTTTGGAAGATTTTAATTTTTTTTAGGTGAAGATTGCGTTCTGATAAATGGGACTTTAGTGTGAAGATGCTGTTAAAAATGTAACGGCATACTTTTTTTGTATTTCTTTTAAGGAGGGAAATAAATGAAAAAGGCACTTATCGCTCTTATGGTACTTTTTGCAATCGTAGCACCTGTTTTTGCTAACGGTTCTGCAGAGACAAAGGCTCCTGCAGCTGCAGCTGGAACTGGAAATGTTGCAACTGATCCAAAGGTAACTCTCGTATACGCAGAAGTTAACCCACTCGATACCATCGTAGGTAGAACTGGTACTTATTTCAAGGAACAGGTCGAGAAGCTTACTGGTGGTTCTGTTACTATCGATATCCAGGCTTCTGGTGTCCTCGGTTCTGAGAACGACGTCCTCGACTCAATCCTCGGTGGCGGTACCCAGATCGATATGTCCAGAATTTCTGCATTCGCTCTCACCGGTTATGGTGCTAAGAAGTCCATGCTTCTTTCTATCCCATTCGCTTTTGCTAGCAGAGAACACTTCTGGGCATTTGCTAATTCATCCCTCGCTCCTGAATTCCTCAACGAGCCACAGGAAATTAATCTCCCAATCAGAGGTATCTTCTATGGTGAGGAAGGTTTCAGACACTTCTTTACAAAGAATCCTGTTAAGTCAATTGCAGACCTCAAGGGTCTCAAGCTCAGAGTTTCCAACGACCCAGTCATGACTGGTATGGTCAAGGGCCTCGGCGCAGCTCCAACAGTTGTATCCTTCGGCGAACTCTATTCCGCTATCCAGACTGGTGTTGTTGATGGCGCTGAACAGCCAATCGCAAACTACAAGTCCAACGCATTCCCAGAAGTTGCTCCTAACCTCATCCTCGATGGCCACACACTCGGTGCTATCCAGGTTGTAATCTGTGACAACGCATGGAACAAGCTCACAAAGGCTCAGCAGGATGCAATCATGGAAGCTGGTAAGCTTGCTCAGGCATACAACCAGAAGATCTCTCAGGAAGCTGAGGACAAGGTTCTCGCAGAGCTCAAGGCATCTGGCTGTAACGTTGTTGACGTAACTGATAAGGCTCCATGGCAGGAAGCTTGTAAGAGTGTTATCAGCAACAGCATCAAGGGTCAGGAAGCTCTCTTCCAGCAGATTCAGGCTCTTAACAAGTAATTTAACTTAGACTGAAACATGAGGGGGATGCTTGTTTATCCAGGCATCCCTTTTATAGGTTGTTGTAGTCTATCGATTTAGACAGGAGAAAATATGCCAAGCATCTTTACAAAGCTTGATAAGATCAGACCTATATATGACTGGGTCTACAAGGTCACTCTTGTAATCTGCAAGATTCTTCTTATCATCGATATTATTGTTACTTCATATTCCGTAGCTGGACGTATGTTTAACAAGTACATTCCATTCCTCAAGGATCCAGCATGGTCCGAAGAGGTAGTTCTTACCTGTATGGCCTACATGGCTGTACTCTCAGCAGCTCTCGCAATCAGACGTGGAGCACACATCAGAATGACAGCATTCGATAAGTATCTTCCAGAGAAGCTACTTTCAGTTCTCGATATTGTCGCAGATGTATTCGTCCTCATTCTCGGTTTCATTATGCTCAGCATTGGCTGGCGTTATGCTACGACCCTCGGAGGAAGAGGTTACTACATCTCAATTACCTGGCTTTCCAAGTTCTGGATGTACTTCCCAATTCCACTCGCTGGTTTTGCTATGATCATGTTTGAGCTTGAAGCTATCTATAACGATATCAAGAAACTCGTACTTAAGGAGGAGACAAAGTAATATGACTAATTCACTCGCAGTTGCTGTCTTGCTTGGAAGCTTCTTCCTTATGGTTTTCCTTCGCTTCCCAATTGCATACGCAGTAGGTCTTGCATCTGTTGCTTGTATGACAGTCATGGGAGCAAATCTCAATGACGTTTGTCGTCTTATGGTAAAGGGTATCTGGTCCTTCAGCTTGATGGCTGTACCTTTCTTCATTACCATGGGCGTTTTGATGGGTTCCGGTGGTATATCTGAAAAGCTTATTGCCTTGGCCAACTCTCTCGTAGGTTGGATGAGAGGTGGTCTTGCTCAGGTAAACATCGTTGCATCCTACTTCTTCGGTGGTATTTCTGGTTCTGCATCTGCAGATACTGCATCCCTCGGTTCAATCCTCATTCCTATGATGGTCGACGAAGGCTATGATGCAGACTTCTCAACCGCAGTTACCATTACCTCTTCCTGTGAAGGTCTTCTCGTACCTCCTTCACATAACATGGTCATCTATGCAACAACAGCTGGTGGCATCTCAGTTGGTTCCCTCTTCCTTGCAGGTTACCTCCCAGGTGCAATCCTTGCTCTTTCTCTCATGATTGGTTCCTACGTTATTTCTGTAAAGCGTGGATATCCAAAAGGAGAGAAATTCAGCATCATTCGCTTCCTGAAGCAGCTTGGTGAATCTATTTGGGCTCTTGCCGCTGTCGTCATCGTTGTTGTTGGTGTTGTATGTGGTGTCTTCACCGCTACAGAGTCTGCCGCTATCGCAGTTGTATACTCCCTCTTCGTCTCTGTATTCATTTACAAGGGCCTCGATTGGAAGGGTGTATGGCATGCGCTAGATGAATGTGTAAATACACTTTCAATCGTTCTCATCCTCATTGCAACAAGTGCTATCTTCGGCAACTGTTTGACTATGCTCCACATCCCTGATCTTGCAGCAAAGGCAATTGTATCACTTACAGATAACAGAATTATCCTTATTCTGCTTCTTAACGTAATTCTTTTGGTCCTTGGCTGTATCATGGATATGGCTCCAATCATTCTTATCGCAACTCCAATCCTGCTTCCAATTGCTACAGGCGTTTGTGGCCTCGATCCAATTCAGTTTGGTATCATGGTCATTCTCAACTGTGGTATTGGTCTTCTTACTCCTCCAGTAGGTGCCGTTCTCTTCATCGGTTCTGCTGTAGGTAAGACACCAATGGAAAAGGTTGTAAAGGCTACACTCCCATTCTATGGATGTATGATCATTGCACTCCTTCTTGTATCATTCGTTCCACAGATCAGCTTGCTTGTTCCAAGCATCTTTGCTTAAGTTAGATTAATAAGCAGAACACATTGGCCTTGTCGGTTTTCGGCAAGGCCTCTTTTATTGAGTTTACAGTAGAGAGTGCTCCAAGAATGAGTAGTAGCCATCTTTTGAAAAGATGATATGGTCTAGCACTTTTATTCCGAGTAGCTTACCAGATTCAACCAATCGATTGGTGACATTTATATCTTCTTCTGATGGGACAAGCTGTCCTGAAGGGTGGTTATGGGCAATTGCAATACTTGTTGCTCTGCGTTTTAGAGGCTCTGAGAATACCTCTCTCGGATGAATAAGGGTCTTGTTCACAAGCCCAATGGTTGCAGTGAAGATATCGATTACCTCATGAGCACCATTCAAGGTAAGTACAATGAATTGCTCTTGAGAGCGGTATGCGTAATGTCTTACTTCATAGAAGATGTCCCTAGGAGAGGTGATAGCAGTACCACTCTTTCTTGTCCTTCTTCTGCCAAGCTCCAGAGCTGCTGCAATCTGAGTGCTTTTTGCTTTTCCCATTCCTCTTATCTGGGCCATGTCTGAAAGAGAGGCATCTGGTTTTTTATCAAGTAGAACGAGAAGATCAGATGCGATATCAAAGACAGGACGGGTAGGGGTTCCTGCAGAGATAAGAACAGAAAGAAGTTCGAGGTCGGAAAGGGCTTCAGACCCTTTCTCTTCCATCTTCTCACGAGGCCTCTCGAAGGGAGGCATTTCCATAACCTTCATAGATATTGGTGTGTTTCTTGTATATTTCATACAACTTCCTACATAGAGAAATGAATTTTTGTTCAGCTTTTTTCTGTCTAATGTGTAAAATAGTTTAATGCTAGGAGAAAAAATGAAATCAGTTCTCACTATCTGTTTAAGTCCTACCTTCCAGAAAACTCTATTTTTTGAGCAGCTTCTAGAAGGGGAAGTCAACCGCGCTGTAGCATTTCATGAAACAGTTGCAGGTAAGGGTATTAATGTTGCAAGGACCATAAATAATCTGGGAATGCCTGCTGTGAATTTATGCCAATTAGGGGGAGGCAGGCTCGAGCAGTTTCTGTCCTATGTTAAAAAAGATAATTTGAATGTGAGCTATATCAAGGTAGAAGCTGAAATAAGGACCTGTACCACACTTATAAATAGACAGAAAGGCACAACAACTGAACTTGTTGAAGAAGCAAGAGAAGTAGAAGAAGCTGATTCTGAAAGACTGTTTGATCTTTTTAAAGCGGAAGTAGAAAAGTATAGCGCTGTAGTTATTTCAGGCACCAAGGCAAAAGGATTCGCGCCTTGGCTATACCCTGAAATAGTTAAAGAAAGCAAGAAGAGAGGGAAGTTGATACTCCTGGATATCAAGGGTGCTGAGCTTATTTCTTGTCTTGAACAGAGACCAGATATCATAAAACCAAACCTATCTGAATTTGCTACAACTTTCATGAAGGATACTGTCATATATGAAAGTGAGGATGATCTTTCTGTTTTTGACAGGGTCTCTTCTATCTGTGCCGATATCTATGAGAAGTATGGAACTAGAACTGTTCTTACCAGAGGAAAGTATGATTCATGGGTTTTTGATGGGAAAAATCTTCTCATAGTGCCTGCCTTGAAGAGTGAAAAACCAATTATAAACACAGTTGGATGTGGAGATACACTCACAGGGGCTTTGGTGTACAGTCTCTTGAATGGCAAGAGCCTAGAGAATGGTGTTTCTTTTGGAATGGAGCGTGCTCTAGATAGAGCAACCCAAGATAATGGAGTTCAAGAGCTCAATCAGGCCATTAAAACCACTCTATGATATACTCTTGAATGATTGGAGTTGTTCCTTTCTATATGCTAGGATTTGCTCATGGAAGATTTCTGGTCCCTGATAAAAAAAACTACTAGGCCTATTGTCCTATACGGAACAGGCAATGCAGCTGAAAAGCTTTTAGATCTTTTGACTGAAAGAGGTGTAAGAGTTTCTGGTTGCATGGCAAGTGATGGCTTTGTCAGAGATAGGAGTTTCAGGAATTACAAGGTGCTTTCTTTCGAGAGAGCCAAGCAGATATTTGGCCCTGAAATGGTTGTTGTGCTTGGCTTTGGAAGCCACGATGTAAAAGTAATAGAAAACATCAAGAATGTAGCTAAAGAGTGTGAACTCTATGCTCCAGATATATTGACGGACGAAGAAGGCAATGTTTTTGATATCCAATATTATGAAAAGCACTTGAAAGAAATCGAGTGGGCAAAGAGCTTGCTTTGCGATGAAGAGTCAAGAAGGGTTTTCGAGAGGGAGATCCAATACCGTTTAAGTGCTCGAATCGAACACCTTATAGAGTGCGAATCTTCTGATGAAGAGAATTGGAAACTCTTGAATATTGGACCTGATGAGGCATTCATGGATCTTGGTGCCTACAATGGAGACACGATAAGGCGATTCCTCTCATTCAGTAGAACATATGAACATATCTATGCAGTAGAGCCAGAAAGAAGGAACTTCAGACGTCTTGAAGCCTACGCTTTTGAGCTTGAGAATTGCACTCTCTTCAATGTGGGAATAAGCGATAGAAGGGAAGAGAAAAGCTTTGCCCAGGGTAAAGGCAGAGGCTCAAACGCAAATAGGGAAGGAAGTGATCTTCTCTTTGATTCCATAGATAATCTACTTTCTGGTAGGAGAGTCTCTATCTTGAAGTTCGATATTGAAGGGCAGGAGCCAAAAGGACTTCTAGGAGCTAAATACACAATAAATAGATATAGGCCGAAGATGGTACTTTCGGCCTATCACAGAATTGATGATTTCTGGGCACTTCCTAGGATAATCATGAATATAAGGGACGACTATAAATTCTATATGAGACATTCTCCCTGTATTCCTGCCTGGGAATATGATTACTTCATTGTTTAGTTATCTCCAGGTCACTGTTTCAGACAGTGGTTTTCTTGAGTAGTGGTTGGCAAGAGGTTCGAAGCCTTCTGCTGCATAGCCTAGATCGAGAAGCATGAGTATATCTTCATTTTCAGGAAGACCCAGTTCCTTGATCAACTCATCTGCATCAAAATTGTTGATCCAACAGCTATCTACTTTCTCATTTGCTGCAGCTAGACAAAGGTGAGTTGCAACTATCGTAGCATCCTCAAGACCGGATGTTCTCTTTGATCTAGGATAGGTGAATACATTGTTCTTGTCGTAGGCTACAGCTAGTACAGTTGTTGCCCCATAACGGCATGGAGTTACTTTATCGACCTTGGCAAGGCTTTCTGGGCTTGTGAGCACATATATATGCTGCTCCTGCAAATTCTTTGCAGTAGGAGCAAGGCGACCTGCTTCAAGAATCTTCTCAATAATCTCTTTCTTTACTGGCCTATCACTATATTTCTTGCAGGAATATCTGTTTTTTACGACTTCGCTAAAATCCATTTTCTATTATCTCCTTTGTTTGTATTATCTCATCTGCAAGAGAGCCTAACAACATATTTAGTTTGCCATTTAACTGAATAGAAAGTAGAATTTTTATCTAGAGAGGTGTTTATATGAAGCCAACTTTACTTGTTCTCGCAGCTGGTATGGGTAGCCGTTATGGCGGAGTCAAGCAGATAGACGCAGTAGGTCTCCATGGTGAGACTCTTTTGGACTTTGGTGTCTTTGATGCCAAGACTTCTGGATATGGCAAGGTCGTATTTATTATAAGAAAGGACATCGAGAAGGATTTCAGAGAACGCCTTTTTGATCGCATTGCCAGAAATATGGATGCTGATTATGTCTTCCAGTCCCTGGATTCGTTGATGAGTGCAGAAGAAGCAAAGCAGATGGAAGGCAGAAAGAAGCCTTGGGGTACAATCCATGCGCTCTTGTGTGCCAAAGAAAAGGTGAATACTCCATTCACTGTTGTAAACGCAGATGACTATTATGGAAGAAGTGCATATAACACAATGGGCAATTATCTTTCTGCTCTGAAGAATGACGACACTACACATTCAATGGTCGGTTACATCCTTGGCAACACAATGTCAAAATCTGGTTCTGTTTCCAGAGGTATCTGTACAGTCAAGGATGGCTATCTTGAAAACATGGTCGAGAATACCAAGATTGAATACACTGCAGATGGTGGAGTTGTTTCCCATTTGGATGGAAATGATATCATACTGACTGGCAAAGAAATCGTTTCTATGAACTTCTTTGGTTTCACTCCTAAGGTATTTGAGTACTATGACCAGTATTGGGCTGATTTCAAGAAGGAAAACCTTAAGTCTGAAAAGGCTGAATGTCTACTTCCAAATGCTGCAGGTAAGCTTGTTAAACTTGGATTAGGTAGTATCAAGGTTCTGACAAGTGAAGAGAAGTGGTTTGGTATGACATACCCAGAGGATAAGAAGATCGTAATGGATGAGCTTAAGAAGAAGATCCAAAGTGGTTACTATCCAGAAAAGCTCTGGGAGAAATAAGAGTAAGACGAATACAGCTGGCCAATTGACCAGCTGTATTTTTTAGTACTTTAGAGGAAGAACATTATTTTCTTCAGAAAGTCTATCGAGTAGTTTATCTACATCATCCTCTATTATAAGAGAAGAAAGCATTATATCTCGGAGAAAGCCTTCCGAAACACATTTTTCCAGATGCTTTAATATTGAATCATAGAAACCATTAATATTGAAAAGAGCAATATTCTTATCATGGTATCCAATCTGTCTCCAGGTATATATTTCAAAGAATTCATCTAGAGTTCCAATACCGCCAGGCAAAATTACGAATGCATCGGATATGTCGTAAATCTTCTTTTTTCTAGCGTGCATGTCTGGGACGATAATAAGTTCACTCTCAACTTTTTTAGAGAGTACCTTATCATGATTGAATACTTCAGGAAGGACTCCGATTACTTTTCCACTGTTTTCATAACAGGCTTCTGCAGTAATCCCCATCAGGCCTCGATAGCCTCCTCCATATACAAGATCGATTTTTCTAGCTGCCATTTTTTGGCCAAGCTCTCGAGCTTTATTTGAAAATAAAGGATCTTCTCCTGCTGAAGATCCACAGAAAACTGCTACTTTTTTTAAAAAATTCATGATTTATAATAATATTTGATTGATTTATATGCCACTAAAAATATTGCGATAAGAGTTTTCTTGTCTTATAATACATACTGACTGAAAAAATTATTTAGCAGAGGAGACTCCTAATATGAATAGAATTAAAGGTTTAATTCTAATAATGGTTGCAATGATTTTCGTTGTATGCCCTCTCGCTGCAGATGTTGATGTTACCTGGGAATGGTACAATGACGATCCAGCAGTACAGTATTTCCGCTATCAGATTGATGGAGAGAATGAAAATGGATGGACTGTCGTTCCAAGTAATGTAACATCCTATACCGCTTCTAATCTCGATGGTAACCAGAGTTATGGTCTTTACCTTCAGCAGTCCTATGATGGTATCTGGTGGTCTGAATCCGCTGTTGCATACAGTGAAGTTGTACAGGATATTGTTCCACCTGTTGCCAGCCTTACAGCTACTACAGTCAACAATGCTACTTATACTGCAGCTCCTGTTCCTGCAGTTCCTGAAGCTCAGCCAGCTCAAGTAGAGGTAATCGCAGCTGAACCAGCTCCAAAGGCACCAGGTGCTTCTACAAGCAATCCTGCTGATGCTCCTGTAGGAGAGAAGATTGGCACTGTCAAAACAACTAACAAGATTTCATTCGGTGTTGACTTAGGTTATATCAAGCTTCCAGGTGGTAGTGGTGGATTGGGTTCATTGAATCTCGATGTAGACAACGTCTTCAAGTCCCGTGTTGATGCTACTGTTTCTATTGGTGTTCTTGGTATTCCTACTATGGGTCTCAAGGATCTCATCACAAAGAATCTTACAAAGATCTTCAATTCAGATACATGGTATAAGGGCTTCTATGGAGAACTCCTTATTGGTGCACATAAGGACTTCAAAAAAACTCAGGTTTCTCTTGGTGTTGGTCCTAGAATTGTATTTGGTAAAGAGGGTGAGGTTATCAATAAGGGTAATAGCCAGAACTTTATCCGCGGTGGCTACAAGTATGATTTCGGTGTTGCAGTTCAGGCAAATGCTGATTGGTTGCTTTCTAAGAGATGGAGCCTCGGACTTTCAGCCTTCGCTAACTATATGTTCATCTCAAAGGGTGCAACATTTGGTGCAAAGGGTGCTGTTAGATTCAGATTCTAACTGTATTGGTAAATCTTGTTGACATAAAAGGCTACTCATCTGAGTAGCCTTTTAATTTATGCAGGTGAGTGTAATCATTATTTATTTGTGCATACAATCAATCATTGACCTATTGTCGCATTATTAATATATTTCATAGTAATAGCCTGAAATATTTCAGGCTTGCTAGACTTAGCATTTATAGAAAAGAGGTTTATAAAATAAAAGATGAAAAAGAGCCAGGTGCAGAACAGCATCGACTTTGTTCGTTTTACCGTTGAGCTTGAAGGTGGTACTCCTTTCACAGAGGAGCAGGAAAAGCTTATTGAAGCGGTTCTAGAAGAGGATACTGACGCTTCTGAAGTAATTAACAAATATATTGAAGAGAATGGTTTTGATACCAATTATCAGACAGGCTATGATGAGATGGATACCTATCCTGATTCCAAGTGCCTTGTAAACTACTTTAATATTAAAGACAAGAAGACTTTGATCGACGTAGAGCTTTTCTTTGTATGCGCCAGAATGGCTGAAATGCTTGCAAATCCTTTGGAGATGAATTTCTCATTCTCTTATCTCCAGACAATCCATGAAAGGTTATTTGGAGATCTATATCCTTCTGCTGGTGTTGTTAGGGACATGCCTGTTTCAAAGAGCAAGTTCTTCTGTCTTCCTCAGTTCTTGGATAAGCAGATAGAAGATATTTTCAAGCGTCTTTCTGAGCAGAAGTATCTTCAGGATATTGATGATAGGGAAGATTTCATTAATGAGCTCGCTTTCTATATGGGAGAGTTTGAAGCACTTCATCCATTTAGAGATGGAAATGGTAGAGCAATCAGATTCTTCTTTGTATGTCTCGTTAAGAAAGCAGGTTACTTCTTCAACTGGGATGAGGCTGATCCAGATAGGATGTTAGAGGCTTCTATTGCTTCTGTTGATGGCGATTATCAACCACTCATAGATTTCTTTGAAGAAATAATAAAGGTAGAGGAAGAGTAAAAAAGATGGGGTTCAATTTGAACCCCACTATTTTTAGTATTTATCAGAAGTCCTGATGTTCTTCATCACTGTTATCAAAACTGCCAAAGGAGCCGAAGTGAATCTCTCCGGTATTCATATCCATTGCTGTGAAGTTTGATAACTTCTGCATGATATCTCCATTGGCGTTGATCATCTGCTTTTTACCAAAGTCGAAACAAACATTACCATCAGTAAAATCGAAAAGTGCCATGGCTATCTCCTTATAGATATATTTTACCATTCCTTTTCAATTTTTAGTGAAATTTTTTTCTTACAGTATTTCCCTCAACTGGTTCTTTGCGTCTTCAAGTGTATCTGTATACTGCTTCAAAAGTTTCTCAAGCTGCTGCTGAGCAATCTTTAAAAACTCTGGATTTGATTCAATATTGCCACCAAATCCTGCCATTTCTCCATCTTGTTGCTGCATCATTGGAGCAAACTGTTGCTTCAACTGCTCAATTAGCTGTTTCTTGTGTTCAGGATACTGCTTCAAGAAGCCGATAACTTGGCTAAGAAGCTGGAGAGCTTCTGTATTGTTAGAAATGAGTCTGGCAAGGCTCTCGAGACGCTCAAATCTATCGGTGAGCACACTTTCCTGTGGAAGGTTAAGATTTTGAATTATGGTGGTCTTGAGACCTTCGTGCAGTGCCTTGTTCTTTTCAAGTGCTTCTATTTTTTGGATCACCTCATTTGCTGGTTCATCATCATTCAAATAGGCACCAGCAAGAGCTCTGACCTTCTTTACATCTTCGTCGTAAGCCATCTTTTCCTTGTCGATGACGATATCTTCTGTCTTTTCAAGGGCAATTTCCCAAGCGGATCTAATCTTTGACATAACAAATACCTCTTCTTGATTAAAGATAATAAAAAGATGTGAATATGGAAAGGTTGGAAATTACTGATTATTTTTGTATCTTCTTTTATGGAGTCTATTATGAGAGAGCAGCACTATTATGATGAACCATATCTGAAGGAATATAACAGCAAGGTTATTTCTGTCCTTGATAGAGGAATAATTCTTGAAAGCACAATTTCCTACGCAGAGGGTGGTGGACAACCAGGTGACAGGGGAGCTATAAATGGTATCCCTTATACTAATACACTCCACGAAGGAGATCATATTATTCATCTTATTGATTCCTCTTCCTTCAATGTGGGTGATGAGGTTGTTATCAAGCTTGATTGGGCTCACCGTTATGATTACATGCAGCAGCACACAGCTCAGCATCTGCTTTCTGGTCTTATGTTCACAAAGTTTGGAATAGGAACTCTATCAGTTCATCAGGGTGAAGATATCTTGACTATTGAGACTGACAGAATGGATATCCCTGAAGAGACTCTTTTGACACTTGAAACTGAAGCAAATAGGGCAATTTGTGAAAACCATCCTGTTAAATATCTGGAGCTTTCTCATGAAGAGGCTGAAAAGCTTGGAATGAGAAGATCGATAAAGGTAGAAGGGGATGTCAGGGTTGTTGTCATAGAAGGTGTCGATAAAATAGCTTGTGGTGGTCTTCATACTGCTACTACCGGAGAAATTGGTGAGATCAGTTTTGCTGGTAGTGAGTTGATCCGTAACCATGTAAGAACAATTTGGAGAACTGGAAATAGAGCTGTAAGAGAGAGAAGGGCAAATGCTCAAGTTATAAAGGAGCTTTCCAAGCAGCTTTCTAGTCCAAGAGAGAACCTTTCGTCCTCTGTAGCTTCTCTTTCTGAACAGATTTCAAAACTTAAGTATCAGCTTTCGACTCTTGAGAAGGAAGTGGCAAGAAATCTTCTAAATAGGGGTGAAGCTGTATTCACCTCTTCTGTTCCCCTAGCTTCCTATCAAGATCTTGATGCAGATAGAGACTATGCGGTTATATACATCAATGGAGACAGACTCAATTGGCTCTTGAGAAGTGAAAAGCCAGAGGCCTTTGCTTCCTTCAGAAAAAGCTTTTCTTCTCTTGGTGTGAAGGGTGGTGGTAGAGGTCCAATCTATCAGGGTTCAGGCAGTATTGAGAAAAAGGAAGAGTTGATAAATCTATTCAAGGAATTACTAAATGAATAACGAGGAAAAGAATCTTCCCTGGACCAAGATTATAGCAATTGGAATTATTCCTATAATTCTTATTTACCTAGGTTTCTACATCTTTATCAAAGGCCTTGGTATTGAGAAATATATGGTCATAGTGAACTATATAAATGAGCACTTTGGCCTGTTTGGAATCTTTTTATATGTTTTTCTGGTCGATCTTTTGATCCTTCCTCTTTCACCAGATCTTATTTTTCCTGTTGTTGCCAGCATGAAGCCTCTTGATGTAATTCCTGTTATAGGTGCTGCTTCTGTACTAGGAGGCTGGTGTGCATACTTCATTGGATATCAGCTATCAAATATTAGATATATAAGAGATCTGTGTGATAAAGCGATGGGTAAGTGGGGAGACTATATCAAGAAATATGGGGTTCTATTTGTAGTCCTTTCTGGTCTACTCCCTCTTCCCTTCAGTACAATAACAATGGCTGTTGGAGCATTTCGTCTTGACATGAAAAAAGTACTGCCAGCCTGTCTAGTACGTTTTGTCAGGATGGCAGCATACTTCTATCTCTTCAATTTAGGTTTCAAATTACTTTAAGAGAGAGCTTTTATTCTTTTTAGAACCTTATCTGTTCTCTTTGATGCATCTCCTGTGTACTCTCGTGCATCGAGGAGAGCCTTGATTTCATCAGAAGTAAGGTATTCACGAATTCTTTCATCATTCATGAGTGAAGAGAGTAGAGGATTATCTCTTCCTTCCTGAACCTCCGCCCAGGCCCTCAAAGATTCTTCTCTGATAACTTCATGCATCTCCTGTCTATTTGCTCCTCTCTTGCCAAGTTCCATCAGTAGTCGTTCTGTAGCTGCAAATAGTCCATAGGCATCCATCAAGCGCTTTACAGCACTCTCATGGATGTTCATGCCCTTTACCATCCTTGTCATTGTTATAAGAGCTTCTTCTGTAGCAAGGAATGCCTCAGGAAGGAAAACTCTTCTGTTAGCAGAGTCATCGAGTGTCCTCTCAAGGAAAGTTGTAGCTCCGTTCTGCCAAGCAGTCTGGTAGAGGGAGGAGACAAAACGTGTGAGAGAATCGGTCTTTTCACAGTTGATAGGGTTTCTCTTGAATGGCATTGCAGAAGATCCTACCTGCTTCTTTCCAAATGGCTCTGACCACTCTCCGATAGGAGGGGACTGCATAATTCTGAAGTCTGCTGCAAATTTATAGATGGTACAACAAAGCTCAGATAAGGCTGAAAGGACTCTCAGATCCTGCTTTCTAGTATAGATCTGGGTAGCAGCTTCGTAGGCCTTTATACCAAGCTCTGCCATTACTGCATCTTCTAGTTCTTCGGCAGACATGCCTCTGTCCTTAAGAAGTTCTGCATAGCTTGCTGCTGTTCCTACAGCACCCTTCATTCCCTTGCCTCGGATTCTATCTCTGACTACTTCGAGCTCCTCGAGATCGTCGAGAAGATCCTGTGCGGTCTGAGCAAAGCGATAGCCAATTGTTGTTATCTCAGCTGGCTGAAGATGAGTGAAGGCCATGCATGCATAGCCCTTATATTTCTCCATCTTCTCTTCGAAGGCTTCAAGAAGCACCTTTGTGCGCTCAATTATCAGAGAAAGAGCTTCCTTGAGCCTTACTGCATCCATGTTGTCCAGAATATCCATGCTAGTTGCACCAAGATGGATTATTGCACCAGCTTTTGGGCACTGTTCTGCATAGGTCTTTATTTCAGCCATCAAATCATGCTTGATTTCATTCTCGATTTCTGTTGCTCTTGCGATATCTATATCCTTGCTGTGCTCTTCAAGCTCGGCAAGCTGCTCATCTGTTACAAGGCCAGCCTTTGCCTCTGCCTTCGCAAGTGCAATCCAGACTCTCCTCAAAAGTTCTCTCTTGTGAACCTCACTGTAGATGCTTCGCATCTCAGCTGAGCCGTAGCGCCATGTAAATGGGGATATGAATGTGCTGTGATCAAATTCTGTCATGTCAATGAGTATATAACCAAATCAGGTATTCATCCACTCATAAGAGGGAAGGGAATAAATACGTATTCATAATAAATCTACAATAGGTCTATATAATAAAGATTTTAATCTGTTGTAGTGATTTGTAAGCAAATTAATTGTCCTTCATGGCTAGTTGAAAAAAAAGACCATTGCCTTTTTGTGAGCAATGGTCCCCAAACAATTGAAAGAAATTGATTATCTGACGATGAGCTGGTCTCTTTCTGGTCCAACAGATACGTAGGTAATCTTGGTGTTAAGCTTCTTCTCGATCATGAGAACGAAGTTCTGAGCTCTCTCTGGAAGATCTTCCCACTTTCTTGCCTTGGATGTATCACTCATCCAACCAACATACTCCTCATAGACAGGCTTAGCCTTTTCCTGGAAGAGAGTGTCTGGAAGATAGGTGTAATACTCACCATCGATCATGTAACCAACACAAACCTTGATGATAGGGAAGGAATCGAGGATATCGAGCTTTGTGAGAGCAAGATCTGTGATGCCATTCATGTAGCAAGCATAGTCTGCTGCAACAAGGTCAAGCCAACCACAGCGTCTTGGTCTACCGGTTGTAGCTCCGTACTCATGTCCGAGATCTCTGAGCTTCTGTCCATCTTCATCGAAGAGTTCGGTCATATAAGGGCCACCGCCAACGCTAGTTGAATAGGCCTTCATTACGCCAACGACCTTCTTGATCTCTGATGGAGGGACAGCGCTACCATTAGCAGCTCCTGCTGCTGTTGGGTTAGAAGAGGTTGTGTATGGGTAGATACCCCAGTCATTATCTCTCATGATACCAAGCTGGCCTTCAAGAAGAATCTTTCTGTCACTCTTTACAGCTTCGCGGACAACTGGAACAGAATCGATGATGTATTGGCCAAATCTTTTCTTCCATGCATTGCATTTTGCCATGATCTCATCGACAGTGAAGGTCTTGAGGCCATAGTATTCGAGGTCTCTATTCTTTCTAGGAAGAGTCATCTCAAGTCTCATTCTGAGCCACTCTTCATCGAGGAGGTCTCCAGCTCTGATACCACTTCTGGATGCCTTGTCAGAATAACAAGGTCCGATACCTCTCTTTGTGGTACCGATCTTCTGACCTTCGCTTCTCTTTGCTTCCTCAGCACCATCAAGAAGACAGTGGTAAGGCATAATGAGATGAGCTCTGCGGTCGATGAAGATGTTTCTGACCTTTATATTTGCACACCTCTCGATGTTTTCAATTTCTCCAAGCATTGTATCGAAGTTGACGACTGTGCCAGCACCAACGATGTTCATGGTGTTTGGATTGAAAACACCAGAAGGAATGATGTGAAGGGCAAACTTGCCAAGTTCGTTGATTACAGTGTGACCTGCATTATCTCCACCCTGGAAGCGGATTACAATCTCTGCATCCTTTGCCAAGTAGTCAACTACACGACCCTTTCCCTCGTCGCCCCACTGGACGCCGATAACTGCGCTTACATTGCTCATAGTTTCTTTCCCTTGTTGTTGAGCATTTCCTTTTCCCTTTCGGTATGCTCTTCGATATCATCGGCATCCCATGGGAACTTGATCCACTGGTCACCGATCTCCATAGCAGGATAGTAGCGCTTGATTTCAGGTGGGAACTCTACATCCTTCTTCTTCTGCTTGTTGAGGAGGACAAGAACTGCAATTTCCTCTGGTTCGTAGTTGAGAAGCTCACCTACACAGTAACCAAGAGTTGCTCTTGTATCATCAACCTCGTCAATGAGGAGAACCTTCTTGCCCCTCAACTGGTCTGCAACCTCATCTATCCACTGGATTTTTGTTGGATGTGATTTGTGCTTGTTGTCAACACCATAGTAGGAGATACCTACAGCATAAATAGGTCTACTGATGAATGTCTTGATAATTCTTGCTGGAATGAAACCACCTGAACCAATTGCAACAATTACATCCGGATCGAAACCACTTGATTCAATCCTTTCTGCAAGACTTTTTACGAGTTTGTGGACGGTATTGTAGCTGACATAGTACTTGTCGTCTGCCATTATTATCTCCTTACTTTACTGGGTACATCTCTGCGATATATGGAAGAGTTCTGTATTTTTCTTTGTAGTCAAGGCCATAGCCGACAACCCAGACATCTGGAATTGTGAAACCCATGTAATCGAGCTTCAGGTCTACCTTGTGGCGCTCTGGCTTATCAAGGAAGGAGGCGATCTTTACGCTCCTTGCAGCTCTTGTTGCAAAGTTTCTCTGAAGATATTTGAGGGTGTTGCCACTATCAAGGATATCTTCAACGATAAGAACATCCTTTTCAGCAATATCTTCTCTAACGTCCATAAGAAGACGAACATTTCCCTGTACATCTCCACCTCTTCCATATGAGGAAATTGCGATGAAATCGACAATATGAGGTATGGTAAGTTTTCTACAGAGATCAGAAAGGAATATAAAAGAGCCCTTCAGTACTCCTACTAGGATCAGGGGCTCTTTGATGTCCTTGTAATCATGGTTAATCTGATCTGCAATCTCTGTAACGCGTCTATCGATGGTTGCTGCATCGATAAGAACCTGAGCTAGCTCCTCGGTCAAAGGAGGAAGTGTAAGTGCTTTAGTCATTGTTTCGCTCCATGAGTTATTGGTATGACAGGGCTTATTGTAATGATTTGAATATAGCTTGAAAAGGGGTGATGGTGCTGTTTACAACTTATTATTATTTGCTATATAGTATAACAAAATATTTTCCAGAGGACTCTACATCCTCGGAGGATGAGGAAATGTCAATCGATGCAATAAGGCGTATGCTTCTGAGCAGAGCCTTTGAAAATAAGCTTCAAGAGCTTTTTTCAAGTGGGATGATGCATGGAACAACGCATTTAAATATAGGGCAGGAAGCAAGCCATGTTGGTCTTGCAGATGGAATCGAGAAGTGTGACTGGATAGTCCCAACCCATCGCTGTCATGGATTCAATATAGCAACAGGAAGCGATATAGAAAGCATGTTTGCCGAAATGCTCGGCTCTCGCCATGGTCTTTGCAAAGGCCTTGGTGGCAGTATGCACATGAGTGATATAGGGCACAATAACCTTGGTTCATCGGCAATCGTTGGCTCTGGTGTTGCACTTGCTACAGGAATGGGCTTTGCATTTAAGAGACAGAAGAAGGATAGCATTGCAGTTGCCATATTTGGGGATGGCGCAACAAGCCGTGGTGTTGTCCATGAGTCGATGAATATTGCATCTGTCTGGTCTCTTCCTGTTCTTTTTTATTGTGAGAATAACCACTATGGCATGTCTGCTTCATCCGATAGGATGGTCTCGGTTAAAGATATCACAAAGCGTGCAGCTGGCTATGAGATGGAAGCTTTCAAGGCTGATGGAAATGACTACAGGTCTGTCAGGAGCATAGTCTCTGCTGCAAGGGAGTATATAGCAAGGACCTCAAGACCTGCTCTCGTGCTAGTGGATACATATCGTCTCTGTGGTCACAGCAAGAGCGACAAGTGTGTTTACAGAAGCCATAACGAGGAGCTTGAGTGGCTTGAAAGAGATCCAATTGAAAGACTTGCAAGAGACTTGGGCCTTTCTGTCTCAGAGCTGGACGAGGAAAGAAAGGAAGCAGAAAGGGCAGTAGAAGCTGCTTATGAGAGGGCCTATAGAAAGAAGGATGATATTTTATCTTCCTCAGAGCTCCTGTCATTTACTGAAGACAAGCCATGTGATACCCCGATTGTAGAAGGATATCTTCACGAGGCAACCTGTAGTGAAGCTATAAACGAAGCTCTCGATGAAATTCTCTCTTCTGATGAGAGAGCGACATTGATAGGGGAAGATGTTGGAATCTATGGTGGTTGCTTTGGAGTTACCCAGAATCTTGTCACAAAACATCCAGACAAGGTATTGGAAACCCCAGTCAGCGAAGAAGCTTTCACTGGTATGGCTGTTGGCGCAAGTGCGCTTGGAGAGCATCCTATCGTTGAAATTATGTATGGTGATTTCTCAACCCTATCTTCTGATGCTCTTATAAACCATGCAGCAAAGCTGTGCTTCATGTCGGCAGGTCAGTTCAAATCCCCATTGGTATTCAGAGCTCCGATGGGATGTGGTACAGGACATGGAAGTCAGCATACTCAGTCACTTGAGGGTATGTTCATATCTGTTCCAGGACTCAAGGTAGTCGCACCTTCTGATCCATTCACCTACAAGGCACTTCTGAAGGAAGCAGTCAAGGATCCTGATCCAGTTGTGTTTGTCGAATATAAGTCTCTCTATAAAGATAAAGGTAAGTGTGGGGATAAGAATTCATCATTTCCTATGGGTAGGGCTAGATATATCAAGAAAGGTTCCAGGGCTACTGTGATTGGCTATGCTCACTCGATAAAGACCATTAAGGAAGCAGTCAAGGATTATGATGTCGATGTTATCGATCTTCTCTCATTGCGCCCACTTGATAGCAAAACAATTCTAGAGAGTGTAAGAAAGACAGGTCGAGTACTCATAATACAGGAAACTCCTCTTCTTGGTTCTGTTGGTACAGCTGTATCCAGTTTGATAACAAGTGATGATGAGACATTCAGTTCATTATCTAGACCAATCTCTATCCTTTCACAGAATGATACACCAGTTCCTTTTTCCAAGGTGCTGGAGGAAGAGTGTATTCCGACTGTAGATAAAGTTTTGATTGCTCTGGAAAAGCTTTTGTCCTGACTCTTTTATTTTTTTGCGATAGACACTATTATGTTCAAAGTCAATGGAATATTATTTCATGCTTTAGACTAACGGGAGCAAAATATATGGATATCGATGTAAAGAATCTGCATCCACTAGAAGTCAAGGTTCTCAGACACGTCTCTCTTGGTGAGGATATCACAGCAGAGCGTTTGATCAGCGAACTTGACTACAAGGTAGGACAGTGCAATCAGGCCTTCTCCTGGCTTTCTGCCAAGGAGTGCCTTGAAGAGAAGAGCAGAGATAAGTACGTTCTCTATGAACTCACAGAGACTGGCCTTGATCAGTTCAAGAATGGCCTTCCTGTTGAGAAGATCTTCAACTTCCTCAAGAGCAATGGCCCAGCTGCCATGCCAGAGATTGCAGCAGCTCTCTTTCTTGAGCAGAGTGATGTAGGCTCTTCTTTTGGCCAGCTTACAAAGGCAAAGGCTGCCAAGCTCAATGAAGAAAGAAAAGCACAGCTCATTTCTGATGAACTTCCTCAGGACGTAAAGATTGCTAGAAGTTTGATGGAAAAGGCCTCCACTGCTCCAATCAGAGAGAACACACTTTCAGCTGAAGAGAAGAAGGCTATCGGAGCACTGGCAAAGAAAAGAGGTGCAGCAACTTCAACTTTCAAGCTTATTGAAAAGGAAGATGTTATCTATGTTCTCACTGAAGCTGGTGACAAGGTAAAGAGTGATTTGTTCAAGGCAAATATCACAGGTGAGGAGTTTGGTCTTCTGACACCTCAGATGCTTGCAACAGGTTCCTGGAAGAATGGTTCATTCCGCCCTTATGGCCTCAATGCACCAACTTCAAGAATCATTCCAGGCAGAACAAACGCTTATGGTGATTACCTCCAGTGGGTAAAGGACAAGCTTGTTTCCCTCGGCTTTGAAGAGTTCGATGGACCACTTGTAGAGAATGAATTCTGGAATGGTGATGCACTCTTCATGCCACAGTTCCACTCTGCAAGAGATATTCACGATGTCTACTACCTCAAGGATCCTGTACATTGCAAGGAGATTGAGGAACCATGGCTCAGTAGAGTAGCGAAGGCTCATGAAGATGGTGGTGACACTGGTTCAAGAGGCTGGGGCTATACCTTTGACCATGAGTTTACCAGAAGACAGGTAATGAGAAGCCAGGGTACAGTCCTTTCTGCACACCAGCTTCCAAAGGCAAGCATTCCAGGAAAGTACTTCGGTATTGCACGCTGTTTCAGATATGATCAGGTCGATGCAACTCACGGTGCTGATTTCTATCAGACAGAGGGTATCGTTGTTGGTAATGATGTAAACCTCAAGAACCTTTTGGGCCTTTTGAAGATGTTCGCTGAAGAGGTTGCAGGTGCAGAAGAAGTAAAGTATGTACCAGGCTACTTCCCATTCACTGAACCAAGTATCGAAGTTCATATCAAGCATCCAAAGCTTGGTTGGTTCGAGCTCGGTGGTTCAGGTATCTTCCGTCCAGAGGTAACAAAGGCTCTTGGCCTTGACTGCCCAGTACTTGCTTGGGGCCTTGGTATCGACCGTATGGCTCTGATGCACCTTGGACTTTCTGATATCAGAGAGCTTTTCACTCCAGATATCGAAAGCGTAAGAATGAGAAGGGGAAACTAAGATGCCAAAGATTGAAGTATCAGAAAAACTATTCTTCGACCTCTGTGGTCACTCATATACAGATGATGAGCTTATGGACATCTTCCCTGTCGCAAAGGCAGAGCTTGATGGCCATGATGAAGGTACAATCAAGATTGAACTCAATGACACCAACCGCCCAGACCTCTGGTCTGCAGCAGGTGTTGCAAGAGCTCTCAGTACCTATGAAACTGGAAAGATCAGAAAGTATGACTTCTTCTCCAGCAAGGATGAGACCAAGGACAGTGGTAACAGGATGATCATCGATGATCCTTCCGCTGTTGGAATCAGAGACTTCTCCATTGCTTTTGCAGCAAAGGGTAAGGTAGTTACTGAAGACATCCTTCTTGCTCTTATCAACTCCCAGGAGAAGCTTTGCTTCAACTTCGGAAGAAAGAGAAAGACAATTGCCATTGGTATCTACAGAAGTAGCCTCATCCAGTATCCAGTTCACTACAAGGGTGCAGATCCAGACACTACCGCTTTTGTCCCTCTCCACTTTGAAGAGAAGATGACATTGAGAGAGATCCTCAAGAAGCATCCAAAGGGTATCGAGTATGCTCACCTTGTAGAAGGTAAGCCTCTCTTCCCATACCTTTACGATGATAATGGTAGAACTCTTTCCTTCCCACCTGTAATCAACAGTGCTGATGTAGGTGCTGTCGAGGTAGGTGACTCTGACCTCTTTATCGAGATGTCTGGTCCTATCCTTGATGACCTTATTCTCACAGCTTCTATCCTTGCTTGTGATATGTCAGATATGGGCTTTGAAATTCTCCCTGTAAAGGTAAAGCTTCCAAAGGAGACAAAGTACGGCACAGAAATCACAATTCCATACTACTTCCAGAGTGCACCAGATTGCACCCTCGAAGAGGTTGAGAAGAAGATGGGTGAATACCTTGATGACAAGGAGTGTGTAGCATCCCTTGGCAGAATGGGTGTAAATGCAAAGTGTGATAACAACGTTATCTCAATTATATGCCCAGAGTATAGAAACGACTTCTTGCATGCTGCAGATGTCACTGAAGATGTCATGATCGGCCATGGATTGATGAACTTCGCTCCTGTTCTTCCATCTGACTTCACTAAGGGCAATGTCAGCCCAGCTGAAGAGTATGCAAGAAAGGTCAAGACTCTCATGGTAGGTCTTGGTTTCCAGGAGATGATGTACAACTACCTTGGTTCTAGAAGAGAGTATGTTGATAACATGCACATCTCTGATGAGAAGGTTGTCTTCATTGCTAACCCAATGAGTGAGAACTACGAGGTTGTAAGACCTTCTATCATGCCTTCCTTGATGGAGTCTGAATCTGTTTCTGGTCATGCAGCATATCCACACAAGATCTTTGAGATCGGTAAGGTCTGTTACAAGGATGAGAGTGATAACAGTGGTACTGTCACAAAGAATCATCTTGGCTTTATGTATGCAGATAACCAGGTTGGCTATAATGAAGCAGCTTCCCTTATCCAGACAATGATGTACTTCCTCAAAAAGGAGTATCAGCTTGCAGCAGTTGGTGAAGATGGACGTTTCATCCCAGGTCGCTGTGCCAAGATTGTAGTTGATGGTAAAGAGGTTGGTCTCTTCGGTGAAGTTCACCCACAGGTTCTCGAAAGTTGGGGCTGTGGTGTTCCAGCAATCATGTGTGAGATCGATCTGGATATGATGCACTAATAATATGTATCAAGCCAAAGTGAGGGTTCGGTTTGAACCCTCATTTTTTTTGTCTTTACTCTTTTATTCTACTTAATTAGAATTTACGTATTCGCGACAGTCATATAGTGGTTATTATCCGAGCTTCCCAAGCTCGTGATGCGGGTTCGATTCCCGTCTGTCGCTCTGCAGAAAAGTCGACATTTTGGTGAAAATCCGAGATGTCGATTTTTATAATTATCTATGATATAAATAATTATTTGATTTATTTTGTATCAAAATCAGTCGACAGAGTCGACTCTTCTTGTCAAATGGAGAGTTCAATGGGAGAATTATCTACATAGTTGGAGGTTATATGGTACTAGCTAAGGCAATCCGTGCCTTCTGTGAGAAAAATGTCGGCTCTATTCTTGATGTTCAGCAGGTCGCTAGGGACTATTTCCCTATGGCATCCTACAAGACATTTCTCAGAACGCTCAACAGATTGAGAGATGAGGGCTTGATTGTCCCCGTATCTAAGGGAATGTATCTTATCTGTGGAAATGAACAGGTGGAACTTGATATAGATGACGTTGTCA
>JAILRW010000073.1 GCA_024698005.1 Sphaerochaetaceae bacterium
ATCACTGGCAATTGAAAGGTATTCAAGTGCACTCTGATCACCCTTCCTGACAAGCTCTTCATACTTGCTATTGTGACTCAGCTTCACAAACTCGACTTCTTCTTCGTACCAGTTTTTGTATGTAAAGGTCTCTTCATCCTCGTAAGTATTATCTTTTTTCAGTGCATCGTGTTTCTTTCTTTCTATATCATTTTCGAACTTTCTGAGATCTCGTTCGTAGTTGATCTTATCAAGCAGAGGAGAAGATACACGCCTTGAAAAGGATATGGAAATTACATCATCAACATAGCCTGAAATAAAATCAGGCACATCAGAATATAGCCCTACTCTCAAACGTGAGGCTGAGAGAGGGGAAATAATAATTAGAATAAGAAGCAATGGGAGGAATCTCCTCACTGCATATTCTCCTTTGACCAGTTGAGGTATGCTTCGATGAATGAATCGATATCACCATCCATTACAGCGTTGATATTGCCAGCCTCAACCTTGGTCCTGTTGTCCTTTACAAGAGTATATGGCTGGAATACATAGCTTCTGATCTGGCTACCCCATGCAATATCACTCTTTGCGATTGCATCCTTCTGGTGCTCCTCTTCCTGCTTCTTCTTATAGTATTCGTAGAGCTTGGAACGAAGCATCTTGAATGCAACATCCTTGTTCATCAACTGGCTTCTTTCATTCTGGCACTGTACAACGATTCCAGTTGCATAGTGGGTAATTCTTACAGCAGAGTCTGTCTTGTTAACGTGCTGGCCACCAGCACCGCCTGCACGATAGGTATCAAGGCGGTAATCTTCTGGCTTGAGTTCGATTTCAATGTCGTCATCAATTTCAGGGGATGCGTAGACACTGGTAAAGGATGTGTGTCTTCTCTTTGCAGCATCGAATGGAGAGATTCTGACAAGACGATGAACACCTGCCTCTCCCTTGAGATAACCAAAGGCATAAGGACCTGTAACCTTTACAGTTGCACTCTTGATACCACCTTCATCTTCAAGAAGGTCGATTACATCAGCCTTGAACTTATGGCGTTCACACCATCTTAGGTACATTCTGAGGAGCATGCTTGCCCAGTCACACGCCTCTGTACCACCTGCACCAGCATGGATAGTCAAGAACATATTGTTCTTATCGAACTTTCCATCGAGAAGAGTCTTGAGCTTCAGTGGGCGATACTTCTCATCAAGGGCTGCAATCTGGGCTTCCATCTCCTTCTGAAGCTCGATATCATCCTCACTTGAGTACATATCCATGAGCTCTTCAGTATCCATGACTTCCCCATAGAGCTCCTGCCATGGGTAGTAGTTCTCCTTGAGTCTGTTAAGTTCAGCAAAGGTTTTCTCTGCTGCCTTGTTATCATTCCAGAAATCACTCTCCTGGGTCTTTGCCTCGAGCTCCTTGATACGATCTTCCATATCGGATGCTTCAAGACGCTTCCATATATTGGTAACTGCTTCCTTTACTTCATCGAAAAGGGATTTGTTCTCAATAAACATTATTTCTCCTTGGTACTTGTTATCTTAGTAGTGATACTATAGCTTGTCGCAGATGAGGAATCTATCTCAAGTTTGAAGTTCAAGCTAGCTCTAGTATAAAGATAGAACAGCTCGCTTCCAAGTGATGTGATTTCACTCTGACTTATGATCTCTTCATTGAAATCAAAGACATCAGAGCTGAGGAAAGAGAGCATAAGCTCCTTTTCCTCATCCTTGAACCTGACATACTTTACATTGTTAAGTCCACTTCCGACAAGAAGCTCTCTGTTGGAATCGTAGGAGAATGCGTTTGAAGATGGCAATGAGAAGAATACCTCCTCTGTTGCCTCTACCTTTACATTCTTCTTCTTTTTATTTGTTATCACAACATTGAGATACAAGTTCTGGTTTGTAAGTCTATAGTGCTTTGAAATTACAAATGGGAAAGAACTATCATCAAGCACAAAGTTAAATTCATTCCTGTTCTTTCCAACATATTCAACTGAGAAGACACAGTCAGAAAGGTCATAGATGATTCCATCAAAGACAATAGTTGTCTTGAAGCTCTTCTCCTTTCTCATCACCTCCGAGGTCTTTGACCAAGGAGATACTGTGTCCATGATATTTATTCCTCTTTCAAGGAGATTGAATTCATATACAGAGGCTCCACGACAGGTGAAGACAGCAGAGTTCACTCTGCCGTAGCAGAACTCTTCATCAAGCCCATCATCATCAAGATCGTAGGAGTATGGGACAATATCCTGACTGCGAAGCATATCTTCAGCTTCCAGAAGGTTTCTATAGAAGGCTCTATGCTCACTCAATCTGAGACATGAAGCATAGTTGTCGCATAAAAAAAGTGTTCCAGAAGGAAGGCCAGTCAGGAGGGTCTGTACACTCTTCTTTAGAACCTTATCCTTCTTGCTGTTCTGGTTAAGCTCTGCAAGTGCAAGTGTTCTAAGCAGCATGTAGCGGTAGCTTTCATTCTTTACAAATAGATCGTGGAAACACTTAAGGCCACCAGCATGGACATCACGGCCATACCAGCCACTATCAAGATAGCCATTACCTTCTGCTTCTACTTCCTTCATCAAGGAACACTCGCCACCGCGAGCTATAGTCTCGCTAAGCAGTGAGATGATCAAGGAACCAAGCTTCTGGTCATCCTCTCTATTGTAGCTTGCACCCTGGCACAGCTGATCCAGATTGATCGTATAGATCAAAGTGGACTTCTCTGGTGCATTCTTTATAAGTGAAATCAATTTATCTGAGAGTTCATCGAAGTTGATTTCATTCTGGCCATACTGGCTAATAAGCTTGCTGCAATCATCCATTGCAGGAAGCACATCAATCTTCTTTGAAAGCTCATTCATCATGAATGGCCTGGATGAAAGGCTCTTCTTGTTTACAGCATCGTAAGATGAGATGAGAAGCTTGTTTACATCTGCAATCTTCATTGCAGAGACAATGCTTGGTGTCCAGATCTCTCCATAGCACCACAATGTTGTTGCCTTATAGTTATATGTTTTTCGAATAAGTAGAGTAGTCTTCTCAATTGCACTGGACCTATCCTTCATCTGGGTAATAGGAAGAAGACTCATATTCCAGCTACTTGTCAAAAGTTCAAGTCTGTCATTCTTTGCTAGATTCTGGATTAGAAGATTGACCTCTGGATAGTGCTGAGAAAAATAATTAATGAATGCAGATGTCTGCACATAGGAAATTCTAGCGCCCGGGTTGTTGTGAATAAAAGTGAATACTGGCTTTATAATGCACGAAAGCGCCCGTTGAAAAACGGGCGTCGGTGCATTTGATGAAACCTGTGTATATAAACCCAGGGCTAGTTTCAATTTTACCTCTTTTCAAAGCACTTCTGAGGACAGAGGGCAGCTGCTTGCTCGAGTCCACTGGTATCGGCTGCATAGTCGATTGTGGAGAGGAAGTTCTCTACCTTACATCCTGAATTAGGCACCTTGACCTGGCATATCTTACAGCCAATACAACCCACCTGACAAGCCTTCTTGACCTTAGCGCCCATCTCATGGTTGTTACATGCAACAACGTGAGTAGCACTTGCAGGAATGAGTTTCATGACCATTGTAGGACATACAGTTGTACACTTACCACATGCGATACACTTATCTGGATCGACGTGGATCATCATCTTCTCGTCCCTAGAGATTGCCCCAACAGGACAGACCTTCATACAGGAACCAAGATGCAGACAACCTTCCTTACATGCATTAGGGCCTCCCTGTGCGAGGAAAGCTGCATTACAGTCATCAATGCCATCGTATACGAACTGCTGTACTGTTACATCTGCATTGCCGCGACAGTGAACAAATGCCACCTTGCGTTCTGCAGTTGCGTCTACAGCAACTCCCATGATCTCGCCCATCTTCTGAGCAAGAGCTGAACCACCAGGGGAACAGAGACCAATTTCAGCCTCGCCCTTGCAGACAGCTTCAGCATAAGCAGAACAACCTGCATAGCCACAGCCACCACAGTTTGCACCTGGCATGGATTTTTCCATCTTAATGAGTTTCTCATCCTTCTCTACTGCAAGCTTCTTATCTGCAACTGCAAGACCGAAGCCGAGGACGAGACCCATGATTGCTATTACCAGAAACGCTGCTAATATAGCCATATTCTCTATCCTCCTTATACGAGATGAAGATTAGTAACGAGTGATGAATCGAATGCCATGAATGCGAGAGCCATGAGGCCTGCAGAGATGAATGCGATTGGAACACCCTTGAAGACCTTTCTTACAGGAATAAGCTCAAGCTTCTCACGGATGTTACTCATCAATACGATTGCCAATGTGAAACCAAGACCAGCTGCTGCACCACCGAAGAGAGACTCCAGGAGGTTGTAGTCATTCTGGACATTGAGAATTGCGATACCGAGAACTGCACAGTTGGTGGTGATAAGAGGAAGGAAGATACCAAGTGCCTTGTAAAGGCTTGGGCTCATCTTTCTGATTACCATCTCAACGAGCTGTACGAGTGCTGCGATGACCAGAATAAAGCTGATGGTCTCAAGATACTCGAGTCCGAATGGGACAAGGAGGAAGTGATAGACCATGTAGGTTACAACAGAAGCAACTGTTGTAACGAAGGTTACAGCAAGACCCATACCGATTGCACTCTCACTGTTCTTGGATACACCGATGAAAGGACAGATACCCATGAACTGAACGAGAATGAAGTTCTGGATGAAGATGTAGGTTATAAGGATTCCAATGTAGCTCATACATTACCTCCCTTATTAGCCTTTCTCTCTGAATTCCAGTTGAAGTAGGCCTTTAGATATCCCATTACCAGAAGAGCACCAGGAGCGAGTGTAAATACTCTGATTGGGCTTTTACTGATACCAGGAAGTGTGATGACGATCCTATTTGTCTCACTGAGGTTGAGGAGTGTGATAGTACCAGCACCGAAGACCTCTCTGATTGCTGCGATGAGCATGAGAGAGAGTGTGAAGCCGATACCCATACCAATTGCATCAAGAGCAGAATCAACGATTGTGTTCTTGTTTGCAAAGGCCTCAGCTCTACCGAGAATGATACAGTTTACAACGATAAGTGGAATGTATACACCGAGCGCTGCATAGAGGGCAGGAACATATGCCTCGAGTACCATCTGAACGATAGTTACGAAGGATGCGATAATTACGATATAGGCAGGAATTCTGACAGAGTCAGGGATTACCTTCCTAAGCAAGGAAATGAAGATATTGGAGCCGAGGAGTACGAAGATTACACCAGCTCCCATACCAATGGCATTGAATACCTGGGTGGTAACACCGAGGGTAGGACACATGCCAAGCAAAATGATAAATACAGGGTTTTCTTTGAAGATACCCTTTGTCAATTCTTTCATGTTAGCCATATCACTTACCTCCCAAGCTTCTGACAAATTCAGAACCAGCCTTCAGAGTCTTAGAGACAGCGCCAAATGTGATAGATGCACCAGAAACAAGATCTGGGTTTGCAAGATCATTCTTGGTCTTTGGAAGTGGATTTGCTCCACCAAGGCCTTCGAACATCTTCATGTACCAGCTCTCTTCTGACTTCTTACCAAGACCAGCTGTCTCACTGTTACCCATCATCTTGGCACCCATTACGGAGCCATCTGTATTGTAGGCAGCAACGAGAGTAAAGGAACCACCGTAACCACCACCAGTGAGGGAAAGGATGTAGCCAGAAATCTGACCATCCTTTGTAAGTGGGATGTTATAGCTAACTACTGCACCATCACCATCTCTCTGCTCACCAATTGTGAGGCCAGGAGCGATCTGCTGGTATGCAGCTTCAGTCTGTGCCTTGTGGATAGCTGCAATCTGAGGAGCTGTAACTTCATTTACAAATCCAAGACAGATAGC
>JAILRW010000080.1 GCA_024698005.1 Sphaerochaetaceae bacterium
AAACAAATAATTAATTAAATATCTTATAACATAAATAAAAAATTCTTATAAATTTATCTATTTATGGTAGTTATATAACTAAGTTAGTTGCAATTATTAATCAAAAAATTACATTCACTTAACACATATTTCTTGCCGGTATCTCATGCCCAGTGTATCATTTTGAAATGGAACTCAAACTCTTTTTAGAATATCTGAAGAACAATAGTACGAACCAAGAAATTGCAGATTCTCTTGGCATCTCCAGGACTACTGCAATCAGGATTCGCAAGCAACTAGGACTTGTAGAAACACCTGTCGATACCAAACGACTGGAAGAATTGGATACCTACACAGAAAAAAAACTCAGAGAGATAGTATATAAGAAAAAAAACAGAATCCCATCAGAAGAAGATTTTGCAAGGATCTTGGAGGAGCTCAAGTATCCAGATACAACCCTTAAATCTGTGTATACGAAGCTCCATGAAAGCGAAAAGGATCTCGAGCCTACATCACTCAGCTATGTCTGGTTCACGGAACTTATGAAATCTCATTTCGAAAGAAAAGATCTTTCTGATAGAGTCATGTTTAAACCCTGGCAATATCTTGAATTTGGAAGAATAGAGGTAAAAAGTAGAATAGCATTTTTATATGCATATCTGCCATACAGTAGATATGTGATCTTCTCTAGAGCTATTCGAGAAAAAGACCCGACACACGCAACGGCCTTCCTATTTGAGTATCTGGCCAAGATCGGTGGTGTTCCTGAAAAAATCATTTGTCCAGAAAGAATAAACAAGATTACAGGAAGGGAGGACAACAGGCCTATATATGACCTCCTTTCTAATCTGAATAGAGTGCCACTTGTGAAAAAAGATCGTTGTGTATTCAAGGAAAAAGAAAAGGAACTCGTTTCCATGATACAAAAAAACAAAACGAGCAAGAATACAGGAGAACTATTTGTCAAGATTTCAACTTTGGCCAATGATCACAATTACAGACTAGGAGCCAATGTCCTTGTAAAGGAAGAGAAGGTCCTGAATGGTAAAAGCATCATCCCAGAGGATGTACAGATTCCTTTCAGAGGAACATACGAGGTCAACAGATGTAATGGTCATGTGAAGTTCAATGATGTCTGGTACTCCTGTCCTTATAAATATGCAGGTAGAAAGGTCAAGCTTTCTGTCGAGAAAAACTACCTTATCATCCTTGACCCTGAGAATCAGGACGAGGAAATAGCCCGCCATGAACTATTCAAGCTTACAGACAGGCCTTATATGTATGTTAATACGTATTCTACACTCCCTGGGCACACTCCACAGACATTTAAAGAGTGGGATGATTCCACTCTTCAGTCTACAAGCTACTACATTGAAAGGGCCAAAAAAATTTACCCACCATTTGCGAATATCGTAGAAAAATACTTGCAAGATGAAGGACCCAAAGGCACATTACTACTTCTGCGCGTAATGAGCAAAGCAGATAAAGCATTAATTATAGAAAGCTCAAATATAGAGCCCGGGAGTCGGCCTAAAGCGAAGGATATAATAGTAGGAATATCAAGAAAAATAAAAAGAAATATAGATGAATACAACAATGTGACTATCAACGAAATCAATGGCCAATCGGTTGATTCGATATTCTAAACGAACTAGTCTATTGAATCATATTCTACTTGTTTTCATGATTCTGTCCCTCATCAGTTCCCTGTATCTTTCCAATTGCTTCTATCTCTTTGTCGAGAGCAGCCACAATGCCTTGTAGTTTGCTTCTCTGTTCAGAAATAGAGTTCATAAGATCTTTCATTGGGCTATCCTGAGCTGAATCATTTTCCATTCTCTTCATCTCCTCCTTAAAATCGCTTTCCTTGTTTCTGGCAAGAAGATTGTTCAATGCAAATGAAAAGAAGCCTTTATATGAGAAGATGATATGGTCACGGATCGGTATCCCGAGAATTTCACCTGCCTTGATCAAGCTTTCTGTCATTTTCTTGTCGCTTATTGACGGTTTTACTGCCCCGGAAGGATGATTATGGGCAATGATGATGGAAGTCGCCATATGCAGTATGGCAGAGTGGAACACCTCTCTTGGATGCACAGCAGTCCTGTTCGCGATTCCTTTTGTTATACACTCTGTGTGCACTACTTCATTCATCGTATTCAGACAGAGGACAATTAAGTGCTCCTGAGACTCAAATGCATAAGGTTCAAGGCACTTCATATAGACGTCACTTGGTCTGCGAACACTTTCTCTTGGCTCAAAAGCCTTCAGCATTTCGATCAACTCTTTCTTTGTCTTTTTTCTGTAATCCACAGTTCCTCCTTTGATATGAACATTTATAGACAGAATCTTGCAACGCAACATTTATGCATAAATCATATTTTCGGAAAATAAATACCTATCCATGAAATAAAAGGAATATTCAGTTTCGTAGGCATAGGCTGAAATCACCATC
>JAILRW010000011.1 GCA_024698005.1 Sphaerochaetaceae bacterium
CTTTGATCCATTTCTTGTAAAACCAGGCGAAAAGACCGCAATCAATAGCAGCTATGACAATTGCGTAAAAGCTAGCAAGGAAGAAATACTGACATCTTTAGAGGATAATTCAGATGTAGATGTTTTCTATTTTCCCTATGAAGCACTTGAAGATGAGTCGCAGAACGAAATCATGAAAGCTATAGTAGAAGCATATCCTGATAGCTATGTTCTTGTTGAAACAGATAAAAAGGTACCTTCCTGGCTCTGTGATAAGCTTAATCTTTTACTCACAGATAATGATGCACTTATATCAGATAGCTACGACACTGTTCTGATGAAAGAAGGAAAATTCGATCTGTACAAGGGCAAGAACATGGTTTCATCTCAAGATAGCAAGAAACTATTCGAAACTCTTTTTACAGAAGGTAAATTCCAAGGCCTAGATAAGTTTTTTTAATCATGAATACAAAAAAATCGGTTCATCATGAACCGATTTTTCATTCTCAAAAGGACATACTATTTACAAAGCTCTTCAAGTCTCTTCAAGAGGAATGGAATCTGAGCTTCAAAATCAACTCCATACCACTTTTCCTTATCATTGGTCATTGTCTCTCTGATTGCCTCGACAACAAAGTCTCCAGCAAGCATTGCAGCCTTTTCAAGAGAAAGCCCACGGGAAAGACCACCAACGAGAACAGAAGCAAAAATATCTCCAGTTCCGTGATAGCTTTGGCTCATTTTTTCATGGAAATACCAATTTATCTTTCCGTCCTCGGAATTATATGTAGCAATACCAATCTTACCGGATACATTTTTCAAGGTCTTCTGGTCCTTATCAAAGACAACTCCCTTTAAAACAACCTTCTTGGAGCCAAGCTTGGAAAGCTTATCAAGTACAGATTCTATGTATTCCTCATCATAGCCTTCTGCAACATATGGGATTCCCAGCATGTAGCTTGCTTCTGTGAGGTTTGGAACAATGATATCAGCCTTTGAACAAAGGCCACCCATTGCTCTGGCAAACTCTTCAGTAAAACCTGGATAGAGCTTACCGTTATCGGCCATACAAGGGTCTACAATAATTTTTGTATCTTTTCCCTTGAAGGTTTCAAACAACTCTTCCATAAGCTTGAGCTGTTCGAATGAGCCAAGATAACCAGTGTAGATAGCATCGAACTCAATATGCTCTTTCTTCCAGTGCTCCATTATTGGCTTTATATCCGAGGTCAGATCTCTGAAAGTGAATTCCTTGAACATTGTATGTGTTGAGAGAACTGCTGTTGGAAGGATTGCAGCCTCAACACCCATAGCTGAAATTATAGGAAGTGCAACAGTGAGTGAGCACTTACCAACACATGAAACATCCTGTACTGTAATTATTCTTTTCATGCCCCTAATATATGTCCAATCTGTATTCAAATATAGCTACAGTTTTTACTATTTTTATGGGTACAGATTTGTTATTATTTACCTATGCATGTAAGCCTTTATGAAGACATATACAAAAAAATTGCGTTGGATATCAGAACAGGACGACTCGCACCAGATTCGAAACTTCCTTCTATCAGGAGCTTTGCGGACGAAAAAGGTATTTCAAGAAATACTGTAATAAATGCTTACAACCTGCTTCTCTTCGAAGGCTACATCTATTCAAAGGAAAAAAGTGGCTTCTATGTTTCCAGGATGGAGACAAATCCATACGAAATCAAAGAGCACATAGAAGCAAAACAAGTAAAAGAGGATAAGGAAGAATCAGAACCAATTCTGGATCTTTCAGCCAATCTTATTGACAGTTCCATGTTCCCTTACAGCACCCTTCGCCAGCTTTATAGAGAAGCGCTCAGCAAGGAAAGTATATTCTTGCTTGAACAGGCTGGCTCTCTCATGGGAGAAGAAGATTTGCGTAGATCAATTGCCTCATTTGTGTACACTCACAGAGGTATAAATTGCTCCTTTGAACAGGTTGTGATCGGCAATGGTACTGCTTATCATCTTCAAAAGATTGCCAGATTGTTTGGTTCAAAGCCTACCTTCATAATGGAAGAGCCAACATTCCAGAGCACGCTCCAAATAATAAAAGATACAGACTCTGAGATTATACAGATCAAGCAAGATCGAGAAGGAATTAAAGTATCAGATCTCAAAAAAGCAACCAGTAAAAAAAAGGAAACGCAGCTGCTTCACATCTCTCCATCACACCAGTTTCCAATGGGTACAACAATGTCAGCACCCCGCCGAAGTTCTATCCTCAGCTGGGCATATTCGAACAACAACAGATATGTAATCGAAGATGATTACGACAGTGACTTCAGGTATATCGGTCACCCTATCCCATCCCTTCAAAGTATGGATACAAGGGACAGAGTAATCTACCTTGGCACCTTCTCAAGAACACTTACTCCTGCTCTTAGAGTCAGCTATATGATCCTGCCAAAGCAGCTTGTAAGGCTATATAAAGAGAGGTTCAATTATTATCATTGTCCTGTTTCCAGAATAGACCAGAGAGTCCTCTCTCTCTTCATCGATCAGGGTTATTTTGTACGCCATATTAACCGAATGAAAAGGCTATATAGGAGCAAAAGAGACTATATGCTTGATCTTTTGAGGGAGAAACTTCCTTCCATAAGAATTCAGGGTGAAGCTGCTGGACTGCACTTCATTATAAAAGCAAACAAGAGTGAAAACGAATTAATTAGACAAGCTAACAAACTTGGCTTATTCCTTAGAGGGACAGGAAATGGATGGATTATAATAGGTTATGCACACCTGAAAGATGAGGAAATGAATCAAGCAATAGGAATACTTGAACAAATAATGGCAACCAAGTGATAGAATTGAGAGGAGGCAAAATTTATGAAACTAGTCACATATTTATTTGAAAACAGCGAATTTATTGGGATTTTGAAGGAAGACAACACAATTGTTAGGATTCCTTACTTCAAGGATATGAATACTCTTATAGAGGAACTTGATAATGAAGGATGGGAAAAACTTCGTGTCCTTAAAGGCAAGGAAGGAGAAATATCACTAAGCAGTGTAAAGCTTCTCTCTCCTATCCCTCATCCTCGTCAGGATATTCTATGTCTGGGTCTCAACTATACTGACCACGCAAAGGAAGCAAAGCAGTATTCAAATGAAGCCTTCTCATCCGATAAGGCCAAGGCGATATACTTTTCAAAACGTGTAAACGAGTGCCTTCCAGATGGTGGAAATATTCCTGCATACGAGCATCTTACACATAGACTCGATTACGAAGTTGAGCTTGCAGTCATCCTAGGAAAGGATGCATACGATGTAAAAAAGGAAGATGTGAAGGATTATATCTTTGGGTACTCTGTTTTCAATGATATGTCTGCTCGTGATCTCCAGACAGAACACAAGCAGTGGTATTTTGGAAAGAGTCTTGATGGCTTCTGTCCAATGGGTCCATGCATCCTCACAGCAGACTCTACCAGCTATCCACCAGAGCTCAGAATTTCCTCAAAGGTCAATGGCGAGTTAAGACAGGACGGAAACACAAATATGTTCATCCATGACATCGATGAAGTTGTTGCTGAACTCAGCCAGGGTATGACACTTAGAAAAGGAACAATAATAGCAACAGGAACTCCTAAGGGAGTTGCAATGGGAATGGATAAACCTGCCTTCCTCAAGAAGGGAGATGTCATCATCTGCTCTATAGAAAAAATAGGAACTTTGACAAATAGGATCGTTTAAAAACAGATCACTACCTATAGTTTATACTGCTAATTTTGTTGCATTTTGTTGTTTTTTGTTCACATTTCAAAAAAGCATGATAAAATTTTCATAAGAAACAATAAGGAGGTTTCTAATGAAAAAGTTTTTGGTTTTGTTAATCGTTTTGTGTCTTACTTTTTCAATTTTTGCACAGGGAGCAAAGGAGGCTGCCGAAGCAAAGGTAGAGGATACTCTTGATGTATACTCAATCATGCCTGAAAAATTTGCAACACAGTGCTTCGAACAGTTCACAAAGGAAACTGGTATCAAAGTCAACTTTGTAAGACTTTCATCAGGTGAAGCCCTCTCCAGACTTATCGCTGAAAAGGACAACCCTCAGGTCGACGCTCTTTGGGGCGGTCCATCCGATACCTATGATGCAGGTGTCAAGGAAGGCATCTTCATGCCATACACTCCAAAAGAAGCTGACAAGATTCCAGCAAACTACCAGTCCCCAGATCACTACTGGACAGGTATCGGTCTTATTCCACTTTGTTTCTTGACCAACACTGACTTCCTCAAGAAGAACAATCTTGAAGCACCTCAGAGCTGGGAAGACCTCTGTGGCCCAGCATATAAGAATGGTCTCCAGATGGCAGATGCAAGAACATCTGGTACAGCAACAGAAAGAATCTACACAATGGTACTTGGCTATAAGGATGAAGCAAAGGCATTCCAGGTACAGAAAGAGATGAACAAGAACATCCAGCTCTATACAAAGTCTGGCGCAGGTGGAGCTCTTCCAGTTGCTAATGGACAGGCAGCAGCAGGTGTATTCTATCTTTGTGATGCTCTCGATATCGTCAACCAGGGCTACCCACTCGTAATCTCATATCCTAAGCAGGGTGTAACATATGGTGTTGAAGGCTCCGGTATTGTAGCAGGATGTAAGCATCCTAATGCAGCAAAGGCTCTCATGGACTGGGCTTCAACAAAGAACCTCGGTTCCTTCATGATGGCTAACAAGATCTGTTACGTTCCTACTAGACCAGACGTAGAAGTTACTGACCCTAACATGGACCTCAGCAAGATACCTCTTATCGAATCCTCCTCACAGTGGAAGGGTGAGAACAGAGCAAGATTCGTCGAGAAATGGGAGAACGAAGTCATTAAGTAATGAACTCTCAATCTTTATGGGAAAGGGCTTGAACAGCCCTTTCCTGTGTTTACAAAGGAGGTTCAATGTCTACTACCAACAATAAGAGCATTCTAATTAAGCGAGACCCCTCCCTTTTTTGTGCTCTTGTAATAATCTGGTCCTGCCTGATTGTATTTATATTCTTCCCATTGGCAAGACTTTTAACTGCAGCTTTCTTCAAGAACGGAAAGTTCTCGATGGAACTGATCAGGAAGAATTTTCTAAATCCTTTTACTTTCAAGGTCCTATGGAACAGCCTTTACCTCGCCGTATTTGTTTCAGTATTTGGAACATTTCTCGGCTACCTATTTGCTCTGCTAGTCAATAGAACAAAGCTTCCAACACCTCTAAAGCTTTTGATAAATGCTGTCACCTTGCTTCCTTTGATTTCCCCGCCATTTACTTCCTCAATTTCTTTGACAATGGCTCTGGGTCCAAACGGAACAATACTTAAACTTCTGCATATCGAGAATTTCAGT
>JAILRW010000025.1 GCA_024698005.1 Sphaerochaetaceae bacterium
CTGTTATTAAATCATGAACCAAGTACTCTTATTACTTCCGGAAGCAACTGCTTCTTTCTTGAGAGAACTCCAGGAAGACTGAATACATTCTTTGATATCTCCTGGTACATGAACTTGTAGTTCTTGGAGAAGTCTGTTGTAAAGAGAATTGAGTTGTCTTTAATTACATCAGTGACTAGTAGCATTGCCCAGTCAATCCTCTCATTTCTCTTGAACTTCTCAAGTGCTTCAAGATACTTATCTGCAACAGAATCAACATCATCAAGAGTGGTTACCTCAACCTGGCCGATACCGAAGTTGACATCAAACTCGCTATACTTCTTGAAGTCGCCACCAATTACCTTCATGACATCGAGACTTGAAAGATTGTCTCCACCACTGAAGAGCTTTTCACAGAACTCTTCCATTGTAGTATTGGCAGCCTTGCAAAGCTTATCTGCAGTAATTCTATCGACACTTGTTGTTGTAGGACTCTTCAGCATTACAGTATCGCTCATAAGACCTGCAAGAAGGACCTGAGCTGTTATTGGGTCAAGCTCGATACCATATCGTGCAAACTGATCTGTTATGATAGTACAGGTAGAACCAACTGGAGATGCAATGATTGTGATAGGCTTTCTAGTCTTTGGAGCATCAAGTCTATGGTGGTCAACGATCTCGATAATATCACTGTCCTCAATACCAGCAACTGCCTGTCTTGCCTCATTGTGGTCAACAAGAATCATCTTCTGGCTTGGTTTATCAAGGAAGCATCTTCTTGTGATGAAGCCTGTGAAGTTCTCACCTGTTGCATCAAATACAGGAAGGCCTCTGAAGCCAGAATCGATCAGGATGCTCTTGGCATTGTCAAAGAGCATATCTTCCCTGACAAGAGGAATCTCTTTCTTTGAAAGCAGGTCGGAAACAGGAACTGCAAGACGAAGAAGTCTGATAGTCTCAGCTGTATCCTTGTTACTTACATATACAAAGCCTTCATAGTTTGAAAAATCAATTCCTTCCAGACTATCCTCCTGAACACCTGTGATGATGATGCCTGGTAGCTGGCTCTGGATTGCATATTCAATGTGGTCCTTTCTGCAACCTACTACAAGAAGGGACTTCATATCACTCTCTCTGAGCTTCTTCATGAAGACATCCTTCTTCATTGCACCAACAATTAGAGGAGCCTTGAAGACAAGGTTCTTGTCAGCTGGTTTTTTCAGAAAGAAACCGTGCAGGACCCTTGGAATATTCTGGATATGGAAATTATAGACTGGTCTTGCACCAGTGTTCTCTGTAAGGAAGTACTTGGTGATTTCATCGACAGACAAGAGTCCCTTGAATTCTCCGTCATCCATGATTGGTACAACTGAAGGATTTGACTGGTTGTACATATTCATGAGCTCATATACAGGATCGTCTGTACTGAGGACAAGGGATGGATGCCTTACAACATCGGAAACCTTTGAGTATACATCCTTGATAAGTCTTGGTGGTTCGAGACCAAGACGATCGAAAAGCCCCTGTGCAATCTTGTTAAGCGGTCCAAGGACTACTGGGATATATGTGTTTTCCTCATCTAATTTGTTCTTGAGAACGCTGTAGCTCCAAGCAGCTGCTACAGAGTCCATATCTGGATTTCTGTGTCCACAGATAAAAATTTTTGCCATCTTTTCCTCTCTTGTTCTCTTATGATACTATTTTCATACTGATTATAACAAGGAAGTTAAAGTATGCCACGTGTAATTATTGCAAACGATCATGGAGCAGTAGAATTATCCAAGAGGATAAAGGCCCACCTTGAAAAGAGAGGGTATGAGGTCAACTGGCTTGGTGTGAAGGTAGAAGAGAGAGTCGATTATCCAGATATGGCAAAGCTCGCTTGTAACGAGTTTCTGAAAGGAGGCTACGAATTTGGAGTAGTCAACTGTGGAACCGGCATTGGTATTTCAATATCTGCAAACAAGATTCCAGGCATCCGCTGTGCACTTATACACGATCTGTATACAGCAGAGCTAACAAAGAGGCACAACAATCCTAATTTCATAGCATTTGGTGGCAGATGCAATTATCAGGATAGCGTTGAGGATATGATCGATAAATTCCTCGACACAGAGTTCGAGGGTGGAAGACACGTTGAGAGAATTGAAAAGATGATGAACTTGGACAAGCTCGTATAAAGTAAGAGAGGTAGGAAGCAAAATCCTACCTCTTCTCATCTTATTTGTAGTAGTCCTTCCAACTACCATGAATATAGTAATCAAAGTTGATTACGCTGATAAAAAGCGAAAATTTGTTTTTGTACCAGTTATATTCAGCACCGACTTCAAACATTCTCTCTCTCCTTCCCATTATAGGCGTTCCGAGAGTGAAAGGTGTTACAGATAAATAGCAGCTTGTAACTCTGAATTCATTTTCATCATTCTCTCTACCTGCTATAAGACCTGCAGTTATAAGCATATTGCAGCTTGGACCCTGAACTTTGCTGCCTGTTGATCTGTTACCAAGCAGGGCAAAGGAAAGGCCTGCACCTATCTTGTTATGATTGAAGATATTTGGAGTGAGTTCACTTGCGCCCCATACCATCACCTCACTTCTCTTTGTAAGACCAATATTCACACCATAGCGAAGATTGAGAGACTCCTTTGCAAAGGAGGGACCGCTGTACTGGCCAAAAGAAAGAGAGACATCATGAGTGTCACCAGCACTGAGAGAGAACACTAGAACAGATAGAACAATAAGTAAAAGTATAAATTTCTTCATCTCTTCTCTCCTCAGTTGAAATAGTAGGTTGCTCTTATGAGCTCAATTCCCCACCCTTCATATTTCATGCCATCAAAATTGAAGAGGACGAAGGGAGCAAGGAAGTCATATGTAAAGTTGACATCCTTGAGATGAATGGGTGAAATACCGACCCTGACCAGAACTGCATGGTCTCGATAGGATGAAATACCAGCCTTGATTTCAGGAGAAAGGAGTGTTCTGTTAGCGAACATGAAGGTCAGAGGATGATTCAGAAAGTTAAAAGGAGAACAGCCTGCCAAGACTTCAAAACCCATAAAGCCGAATCGGTCTTTATCAAAACCGAACTTTACACCACCTTCGATATTGAGGCTTCTGTTGGAAAGAAGGTCCACATCAAAATTTATAGCAAGTCCATTGTGGCTATTTTTATCGATAGAAAAACCCTCATAGGCCACATCGTAACCGAAACTAACAGCGAACAGAGGAAGAGAGAAAACAAGAAGAAGCAGAACAGCTATTTTTTTCATATCAACCTCCATAATATGTAACGAGGAAGGAAAGGAAACTTCCCTCCTTTTCTTTATGTTCAAGTGCATATTCAATATCCATGAGTGTCATCTTCTTTTCTCTATCCTTACCCTGCTCAAGTGACATCTGAGCAAATTCCTCGCTATCAATTACAAGAGCTATTTCATAGGAAAGTCTCATTGAGCGCATATTGAAGTTAGGAGATCCGATCATTGTGTATCTGCCATCAACTACCATTAGCTTCTGATGAAGCATGGATACATCTGGACCTGTTTGCTCATACCAGATCTCGACACCCATAGAAACAAGCTTCTCAAAGAAGTAGGCAGTACCCTTTCTGGTATACCCTCTCATATCAAGAGGAATTACCATCTTTATGTGCACTCCTCTATCAATTGCGCTCTGGAAAGCAGCGAGCATATTCTTATCCAGAAGAGGAAGATATGGGAGCATGTAGATTTCTTCCTGTGCGGAGTTGATCAAAGCAGAGAACATTGCACTCATGCTCTGGTCACTGCCTGGCCCCTGATTGAAGAGGTAGCCAACTAGAACATTCTTTGATGCATCTTCTTCTGTGAAGGTAGAGAAATCTTCTCTGACAATCTTCTCCACAGAGATCTCATTCCAGATTTTTACAAACTGATCTGTAAGGGCTTTTGAGAAATCAGCGGACTTGAAAATATACATGCTGTCCTTCTGGAGTGCTGCACCTTCAGCACCAAGGGAGATGTAGTTCATATTCATTCCACCGATACAGGTGTAGACACCATCTACAACAACGAGCTTTCTGTGGTCACGGTCGATTAGAGACTGTGGGTGGATTGCTCTCAAAAATGAGAGAGGATTGTACTCGATAAGATGAACACCTGAATCCTTCAGGAAGTAGATAGGAGTCATAACATACTTTGTGTCCGTCATATCATAGGAAGAGGTTCCATCCATGATCATATAGACTCTCAGCCCTTCTCGAGCTTTTCTAGCGATTGTCTGATAAAGTTCATTAAGACCATCACAATCAGAGCCAAGGAAAGTAGAGATAAGAATGTAATCCTTTGCACCCTCAATTAGCTCAAGATATCTTTCTCTAAAAATATCTGCATCAAAGTAACATTCTGGATTTGAAAGCATAAGCTTCTCAGCCCCTGAAGCTTCAAGCTTTTCATTAACTGACAATGCTGGATCCTTGTAGAAGTCATCAACAAAAGGGTCTGTTGAGCTTATACAACTAGTCATTGTCAGCAGAATGCCGACAAGCAGTGCAATTATCAATTTTTTCAATTTTGCATCCCCTTGAAGTCCTTAGAGGACAAAAGGATGTGGCAAAAGCTCACCGAAAGTGAATCTCTTCACATCTCCCTCCAGATTGGACAACAATATCGGTGTATCAGATTTACAGAATTGAGACAACACCTGAAGACACATCGCACAAGGAGGAGATGGAGGATTCGCATCAGAGACAACGAAAAGGGTTTCAATTTCAATATTCCCTTCTTCACTGATTGCCTTGACTACTGCGCTTCTTTCTGCACATATAGTAGCACCATAGGATGAGTTTTCAACATTGGTTCCTGTATATATCTTTCCACTTTTATGTGACAGCAATGCAGCCCCAACCTTGAAGTTTGAATATGGAGAATAAGAATTGAGTCGAACTTCTCTGGCAGCTAGAAAAAGCTTTCTTTCTATATCAGTTTTAAATTTTTCCATTTTCACCTACTTACTTTAAGGAAATGACCATCACCAGTCTTTCCATGGTATTCAGGTCCATCTACGATACACTTGCCCCTGAGGTAAGTCTTTACAACTTTGCCTTTGACCTTAATGCCTTCATATGGTGTAAATCCACAGGCAGAGTGCAATGCTGACGCTGTCAGTGTCCACTCTTTATTTGGATCATAGAGTATCAAGTCAGCATCTGAGCCCTCTTCCAGAGAACCCTTTCTAGGATAGAGACCAAAGAACTTTGCAGGATTCTCACTGACCAATCTGACAACATCATTAATTGTTATTCTGCCTTCATCGACGAGTGTGTGAAGCAT